>JAABTC010000030.1 GCA_011390055.1 Burkholderiales bacterium
AGCGGAAGCCCATTGCTCGCCGTGGGCGCGGCCGTGGCGCTGCCGGCGTCGACCAACGCCCGCGACGCTGCCGGCAACTTCATCGCCAGCGTGACGCTCGCGGTGGCCGACGGCCAGGCCTTGCAGGCCAGCGAGTACGCCCTGCGCAACGATCCGGCGACGGCCGGGCGTTTCCTGATCACGCGGCTCTCGGACGGGCTCGAGCGCAGCATCGCCAGCGGCGACACGGTCGACGGGTTCACCGTCAGTGTCGGCGCGCCCGCGCCGGCCGCCAACGATCGCTTCCTGTTGCAGCCGCTCACCCGCGCGGCCGACGTGATGCGCAGCGTGATGTCCGACCCGCGAGGCCTTGCGGCGGCGTCGCCGCTCGAGGCGGTGCGCGACGTCGCCAACGCCGGCACTGCGCGCGTGGCCACGCTCGCCGTGGTCGACCCCAGCGTGAACCCGCGGCACACCGCGTCGATCGACTTCACCGATGCCAACGGCAACTACAGCTGGACCCTGCGCGACCGCACCACGAATGCGCTGGTGTCCAGCGGCGTCGGCAGCTGGAGCGCCGGGGTGCCGATCGCCTTGAACGGCTTCGAGCTCCGGCTCGATGGCGTGCCCGCGGCCGGCGACAACTTCAGCGTGGCCCAGACCGCGAGCCCGCAGTCCAGCAACGGCAACGCGCTGGCGCTGGCGGCGCTGCGCGACGCGGCGCTGGTCGGCGGGCGCAACGTCACCGATGCCTACGCCAGCCTGATCGGCGGCGTGGGCGTGAAAGTGCAGAGCGCGCGCACCGGCGCCGAGATCTCCGCCGGCGTGGCGGCCAGCGCTCGCGCCCAACAGACCGGCGAGGCCGGTGTGAACCTCGACGAAGAGGCGGCACGGTTGTTGCAATTCCAGCAGAGCTACCAGGCCGCCGCCAAGATCCTGCAAGTCGCACAGAGCGTGTTCGACACCCTGCTCGACGTCGCCCGCTAGCCGGAAGCCCACCATGCGCATCGCCACCGCCCAGACCTTCGACGCCGGCATCGACCAGCTGCAAGAACGCCAGCGCGAGCTGGCACGCACCCAGCAGCAGTTAACCAGCGGCAAGCGCGTCGAACGCGCCAGCGACGACCCGAGCGCCGCGGCGCGCGCCGAACGTGCGCTCGCCAGCGAAGTGCGCGGCCAGGCCAGCCAGCGGGCGCTCGAAACCAGCCGTCACGCGATGACGCTGACCGAAGGCGCGCTGGGCGATGCGAGCGAGCTGATGCAGCAGGCGCGCGAGGCGCTGGTGGCGGCCGGCAACGGCAGCTACAGCGACGCCGAGCGCGCCGGTGCGGCCGATCGGCTGGCCGCGTTGCGCCAGCAGCTGCTGGCCGTGGCCAACCGCGGCGACGGCGACGGGGGTTATCTTTTCGCCGGGCAGGGCGGCAACCAGCCGCCCTTCGTCGACGCGTTGGGCGGCGTCGCCTTCCGCGCAACGGCGGGCCGCGTCAACGTGGCCAGCGACGAAGCGCTGCCGCGCAGCATCGACGGCCAGGCCGCCTGGCTGGCCTCGCCGTCGGGCAATGGCCTGTTTGAAACCCGCAATGCCAGCAGCGCACCGAATGCCAGCGGCACCTGGATCGATGCCGGCCAGGTGCGCGAGCTGCCCGTGTTCTATGCCGCGACCTCGCCACCGGCGGTGGCCGACCCGGCGGCATTGACCTACCGGCTCGACTTCACCAGCACCCCGACCGGCCCGGCCTACAGCATCACCAAGAACGGCGCGGCCACGGCGCTCGTCAACGTGCCCTACGTCAGCGGCCAGGCGATCGCGATCGACGGCATGGAGTTCACGGTGCAGGGCGCGCCGGCCAGCGGCGACGGGTTCGAGATCCGCCTGGCCACGCCGTCGCTCGGCGTCTTCGACACGCTCGACCGCGCGATCGCCGAACTCAAGACCCCGCTGCGCAGCAACGCCTCGATGACGCAGGGGGTGCAGCAGGCGCTGTCCGACCTGGACGGCTCGATGGCGGCGCTGCAATCGCTGCGCAGCCAGGTGGGCGAAGTGTTGAATCATGCCGATATGGTCGAAGGACGCATTGCAGCCCACTCACTTTCCGCGCAGACCGAGCGCTCGAACGCCGAAGATCTGGACATGGTTCAAGCCCTCTCCCGATTCGAAGCCCAGCAAACCGGCTACCAGGCCGCCCTGAAGACCTACGCGTCGGTCCAGCGCCTGTCGCTGTTCGACTTTCTCAAGGTATGAGCATGAGCGGACACCCGATCCTGGGCCAGGTGGTGCTCGGCTACTCGCCGATGATCGACCGCGAGCGCACGGTCACTGCCACCCGGCTGACCGTGTTTCCGGCGCGCGCCGATGCGCCGCTCGACGCCGGAGCCCTGTTGGCGGCGATCGACGAGGTCTGGCCCGAGGCCGGCGGCAAGGTGTCGCTGAACGTGCTGAGCGAAACCTTGCTGACCGACCTGCTGAAGGCCCAGCCGAGTGCCAACCTGATGCTCGAGGTGCCGGCCTTCATGGCCTGCGACCCACTGCACAGCAGCAGCATCCAGTCGCTCTACGCGCGGGGCAACACCTTGTTGATCAAGGGGCGGCCGAGGGTGACCCTGCCGCGCGACGTGCTGCCCTGCTTCAAGCACTCGATCATCGACCTCGAGGACGAACGGCGCGTCGATGCGCGCACGCCGCAAGGGGTGGTGCGCGAGATCACGCACGTGCAGTCCGGCGTGCGCAGCCTCGAACAACTCGACGCAAGCTTCAAGCGTGGCGCGGTGGCCGTGCTCGGCTGGCCCATCGACGACGTGGTGCGCCCGCAAGCCGGCGTCCCGGTGCAGTCGGACATGACGACCATCGTCGAGCTGATGCGGCGCATCGATCGGGAAGAGTCGATCGAGCGCCTGGAAGAGACCTTGCGCCTGGACCCGACGCTGGCCTTCAGGCTGCTGCGCTACATCAACTCGCCCGCCTTCGGTCTGCGCGTCGAGGTGGGCTCGTTCCGCCACGCGCTGATGCTGCTCGGCTACAACCGCCTCAAGCGCTGGCTCGCTGTGCTGCTGGCTTCGGCCAGCAAGGACCGCGACATGAAGCCGGTGATGTTCGCGGCCTTGCGGCGCGGACTGTTGATGGAAGAGCTGGCGCGCACCAGCGTCGGCGCGTCCGACGAGCAGATGCGCAACGAGGCCTTCATCTGCGGCGTCTTCTCGCTGCTCGACCGGATGATGAGACAACCTTTCTCCGACCTGCTGAGGGCGGTGCCGGTGCCCGATTCGGTGCGCCAGGTGCTGGTCGACGGCCAGGGCCCCTACCAGCCGATGCTCGAAGTGGTGCGCGCGGTCGAGAACGAGTCGCTCTACGATGTCCGCGAGAGCGCCGAGCGGCTGCTGCTGGGCGTCGGAGAAATCAACCGTGCGGTTCTGCGCGCCCTCGCGCAGGCGGTCCAAATTCAATGAGCGTGCGCAAGCAGGCCGCCGATTCGTGGCATACGCCACGCCGGAGAGCCCCGACGGTCGCGCGCGCGGGGTCCGCTGTCACAACGAGGGCCTCGTCTGTCGGCCACAATCGGGGCCTTGACGATGACGCGGCGTGCCGGCTGTGCCGGGCGCAAACGCTGCTGCCGTAACGCTCGAAGTGATGCCGCCTACATCCATTCCGACACCACCGTTCGAGCCCCCCCCGGGCCTGCTCGACGTCGATGCGCTCGACCGGCTCCGCGCGCTCGACCCCCACGGGCAGTCGGGGCTGTTGCCGCGGGTGTTGGCCACCTACACGGCGTCGCTGCAACGACTGCTCGGTCAACTGCAGATGGCACGCACCAACGCCGACGTGCAGGCGCAACGGCATGTGGCGCACACCCTGAAGTCTTCCTCGGCCAGCATCGGTGCCTTGAAGCTGGCGGCGCTGTGTGCCGACATCGAGCGGCGCATGCGCGACGAACCCTCGCTGCCCGTGCAGTCGCACTTCGACGCGGTGACGCTCGAGGCCGAGCACCTGCTGCAGCAGTTGCGCGCCTGAGCGGCCGACCCGCCCCGACAGCCCCGCCCACCCGATGAGCACCGGTCCTTCGACCTTCGCCGATGACGACAGCCACGGGCAGCCACGCGTGCTGCTGGTCGACGACGACGAGGTCAGCCTGATGCTGACCGCGATCGCCTTGCGCGACCGCGGCTTCGACATCGTCGAGATGACGGGCGGCGAAAACGCGCTGGCCGCGCTGGCCGATGTGGCGCCGGACATGGTGATCCTGGACGCCCTGATGCCCGGCATGGACGGCTTCCAGGCCTGCAAGGCCCTGCGCGCGGTACCCGGCTACGCCCAGGTGCCGGTGCTGATGCTGACCGGCCTGGACGACGACGCCTCGATCAGCCGCGCCTACCGCGCCGGCGCCACCGATTTCTTCGTCAAGAGCACGCAGTGGAGCCTGCTGGCCGGGCGCTTGCGCTACATGTTGCGCGCCTCGCGCACGCGCATCGAGCTCGAGCGCAGCAAATTCAAGCTGGCGCGCGCGCAGGATCTGGCCCGCATGGGCAGCTTCGACTGGCGCCGCGGCGAACGCGGCGGCACGCTGTGGCTCTCGCCGGAGGCGCTGCGCGTGTTCGGCAAGGCCCCGGACGCGCGGCCCAGCCTGCGTTTGCTGTTGCGCATGGTCGGCGCGGTGCAGCGGCGCGGCCTGCTGCGCATGCTGGGCGAAGTGGTGACGCACAACGCGGTGCTGGCGACCGACGTGTCGCTGACGTTCGAAGACGGGCGTGCGCGTGTGGTGCATGTCGAGGCCGAGGCCGAGTTCGACCACGGCCACGCGGTGGGCTACACCGGCGTGTTCCAGGACGTGACCGACCGGCGCGTGGCCGAAGACCGCATCCGCCACCTGGCCAACTTCGATGCGCTGACCGGGCTGCCGAACCGGCGCCAGCTGATCTGGCGCACCGAACGCGCACTCGACCATGCCCGGCGCCTCGGCCACAACGCGGCGCTGCTGCTGATCGACCTCGACCGCTTCAAAAACGTCAACGACACGCTCGGCCATGCTGCGGGCGACGAGTTGCTGATGGAGGTGGCCCGTCGCCTGCGCGGCTGCGTGCGCCACAGCGACCAGGTCATGGAAGGTGCGCTCGAGGCCGCCGGCACCCGTTCGCACCGCACGCTCGAAGCGGTCGGCCGGCTCGGCGGCGATGAGTTCGTCGCGCTGCTGCCCGAGGTCGCCGACGACGCCGATGCCGAACGCGTGGCCAACCGCGTGCTCGCAGCGATGCGCGAACCGATCTTCGTCGCCGGCCAGGAGTGCTTCGTCACGGCCAGCGTGGGCATCGCCCTGTTTCCGCGCGACGGCCTCGGTCTGGCCGACCTGATGCGCAACTCCGACGTGGCGATGTACGCTGCCAAGACCGCCGGGCGCAACGCCTCGGCGGTGTACGGCCCGCAGCTCGCCGGCCAGGGGCGCGAGAAGATCGAGCTCGAGAGCCACCTCCACAAGGCCATCGAACGCAAGGAGCTGGTGCTGCACTACCAGCCCAAGGTCGATGTGCGGGCGGCCAAGATGGTAGGAGCCGAAGCGCTGATGCGCTGGCAGCGCGGCGGTGTGCTGGTACCCCCCGGTGACTTCATTCCGCTGGCCGAGGAAACCGGCCTGATCGTGCCCTTGTCGGAATGGGCGGTGTGCGAGGCGGCCCGCCAGACGCGCATCTGGCAGGAGAGCTTCGGCTTCGCCGATTCGATCGCCGTCAACCTGCCCAGCCGCTTGTTCGAGCGCAGCGACCTGGTCGAGAACATCCACCAGGCGGTGTCGGCCTACGGCGTGCCGCACAAGGCGATCCTGCTCGAGATCACCGAGAACAACCTGATGAAGGACCTGCACAACGTTTCGTTGTCGCTGCATCGGTTGAACGAGATCGGGGTCGAGATCTCGATCGACGACTTCGGCACGGGGTATTCGTCGCTGGCCTACCTGACCACGCTGCCGATCTCGGAGCTCAAGATCGACCGCAGCTTCGTGCGCGACCTGGGCATCACACCGCAGAGCTCGGCCGTGGTCAGCGCCATCATCGCGCTGGCTCGCTCGCTCGGCCTGCGCGTGATCGCCGAGGGCGTGGAGAACCTGCGCCAGATGGACGTGCTGCACCGCTTGGGCTGCGGTGTGATGCAGGGGTTCCTGTTTGCCCGGGCCTTGCCGCCCGACGACCTGGAAACCTGGCTCCAGCAGACCGTGCTGCCGCGCAAGGCACCCTGGATCGGTGCGGCCAGCGACGAACCGCTGCCGCGGGTGCTCGGTCGGGCCTGAGGTTCGGGCGTGGCGGCGGCAGCAGCGTCGGCCCCCGGCGGCCGCACCCAGGTTCCGGCCGCCAACGAGGCGGCGCAATGGGCCGGTCTGATCGACAGCCTGCTGCGCGGCCTCGAGCGTGGCAACAAGCAATGGACGGCGGCGCGCAAGAAGGACAGCCTGCGACGCGTGCTCGACGCCAACCGCAGCAACGCCGCGCGGCTGCACGAGCGCGTGGCGCAGCTGATCCGCAGCTGGGACGGCGTCGACGACAGCGCCGTCGAGACCCTGGCCGACGAGCTGGGCGAGGCCGAGGCGGTGCCGGTGGCGCCGGCAGCCGCGGCGGTGCAGCGCGTGAGCCCGGCGACCACCGACCGCGCCGATGCATCCGCGTTGCGCGCGGTGGCCGCGTCGCTCGGCGGCACGGTGCAGGCTGCGCTGGCGCGCGACGAGCCACGCGCCTGCGAACTCGGCGACCGGTTGGGCGTGCTGGTCGACCGGCTCGCGCTCGACGGCGCGGCCGTCGAGCATCGGGATGAGGTGGCCGCGGCCTGCCTGGAAGCGCGGCGCGTGCTGGTGCAGCGCCATCAGCTGCTCGACAGCCTGGGCAGCCTGGTGCGCGAACTCGCTGCAGGCCTCACCGACCTGTCCGAAGACGAAAGCTGGGCCCGCGGGCAGGCCGAGGCTCTGCAGGCACGACTCGGCCCGGCCGAGAGCGCCGGGCTGCCCAGTGCGCGCAGTGTGCGCGCCACGCAGGAACTGCTGGCCCAGACGCGCCGCCAGCAACAGCGGCTCAAGGTCGAGCGCGACCGCGCGCGGCAGGCGCTGAAGGGTTTGGTCGACAGCCTGGTGACGGAGCTCGGTGCCCTGGGCGGGCGCACCGGCCAGTACGGCGACCAACTCGGCAACTATGCGGCCAGCATCGAGCGGGCCGATTCCATCGCGGGGCTGCAAAGCGTGGTGCGGCAGATGCTGCATGACAACCGGACCGTGCAGTCGGAAGTGAGCCAGGCCAGCACCCGGTTGCAGTCCGGCCAGGCCGAGGCGTCGAAGCTGGCCCACCGGGTGCGCGAACTTGAGAGCGAACTGCTGCGTCTGTCGGAAGAGGTTTCGGTCGATGCGCTCACGCAAGTGGCCAACCGGCGCGGCCTGGCCCAGGCCTTCGAGGCCGAGAGCGCCCGCCACGCGCGTGACGGCGGCACCCTGGCGGTGGCCCTGATCGATCTCGACCATTTCAAGAAACTCAACGACACGCTCGGCCACAACGTCGGCGACGAGGCCCTCAGGTCTTTGGTGGCACGGGTGCGCGCGCGCTTGCGTCCGATCGACCACCTGGCACGCTTCGGCGGCGAAGAGTTCGTGCTGTTGCTGCCGTCGACCGAACTGACCGAGGCCCAGCAGTCGCTCACGCGGCTGCAACGCGAACTCACTGCCAGCCTCTTCCTGCACGAAGGCCGCGAAGTCTTCGTCACCTTCTCCGGCGGCGTCACCGCCTGGCGCCCCGGCGAAGCGCTCGACGCCGCGATCGAACGCGCGGACGAGGCGCTGTACGAGGCCAAGCGCAGCGGGCGGAACCGGACGTGTGTGGGGTGAAGACTCGAGGGGCGGGAGCGGTTTCGCTTGGCCAGTCCGTATCGCTCGATCACGCTTGCGCAAGCGGGACTATGCCGGCGCTGGCACGATGATTGCCCTTTCGTGAGCAGCGCTGGCGCTTGCCCTAGAACCTCATCAGGGCCGCGCACCTGCGCAAGATCACGAACCAGCGAATGCAACCAATGCAAGGGAGTCACGTGGATCAGCAACACCAAGGCACGGGAATGGGTTGGGGCAGGTTCGTTGCAATGATCGCGGTCTCGGTCGCTGTCATGTTCCCATTGATGTATCAGCTGATTTATTCAGTCGATCATGCGATCTTCAGCCTGAGCCGGCTCGTCGCAACGCTCGTGATGGGAAGCGTGATGACCGTCATCATGTTGGGTTTCATGTGGTCGATGTACCAGGGGAAAGGCGCAAAGCTTGTCGTTCTTGTCGCTGCCGTCACCACGGGGGTAGGCCTGCTTGCCATTAACCGTAGCCAGATGTTGATCGACGACGTGCGATTCATGGAATCCATGATTCCGCACCATTCGATTGCCATCAACAACGCGCGCAAGGCGCGGATCAGCGACCCCAGAGTGCGCAGACTTGCCGACGAAATCATCCAGTCGCAGGTCCGGGAAATTGCCGAGATGAAACTGCTCATCGATGACATTGCCCGCAACGGCGAACGCGGCCAAGCTGAACTTCCGCCCATCTCCACCGCGGTGACGCCGGAGATGAAACAAAAGATCCAGGAAGCCGTGCGGTGATGAAGGCTGGCGGCGTCCAGCGTTGACCTTAGGTACCCCGGCGCCGCGCTCGCCCCGGCTGCAGTCCGACGGTCCTGCCGAGCGTGTGATGCGCAGAGGTTGCCGGTGCGGCTCCCTCGTGGGCGAGGGTGTCGATGATCGGGCAGTCGGGCCGGTCGTCTCCGTGACAGCAGTGCACCAAATGCTCGAGCGTGGCTTTCATCGCCTGAAGCTCCTTCAGCTTCGCGTCGAGTTCCTCCAGATGCGCCTGCGCCAGCGCGCGCACCTGACGGCTCGGCCGCTTGCGGTCTTGCCACAGGCCGAGCAGCTCGCGGATCTGCTCGATGGAGAAGCCCAGGTCGCGCGACTGGCGGATGAAGCGCAGCGTGCTGATCTCCTTGTGGGTGTACTGCCGGTAGCCCGACTCGGTGCGCAGCGCCTGCGGAAAGAGGCCGACGCTCTCGTAGTGGCGAATCATCTTCGCCGACACGCCCGAAGCGTTCGCCGCTTCGCCGATGTTCATGCTCATGGCTGTTCTTTCAAGGCGACCGCCACGGTGGGCGCCTGCGGGTGGGTCGGCTGCGCCGCAGGCGCGTCGGCGACGCCGCGCCAGCGGCGCAGCGTCAGCGCATTGAGCACCACGCTGACGCTGCTGAAGGCCATCGCGCCACCCGCGATGACCGGGTTCAGCAGGCCCAGCGCCGCCAGCGGGATGCCGAGCACGTTGTAGCCGAAGGCCCAGAAGAGGCCCTGCTTGATCTTCGAGTAGGTGCGACGAGATATGTCCAGCGAGTCGGCCACCAGCCGCGGGTCGCCACGCATCAGCGTGATGCCGGCGGTCTCGGTCGCCACGTCGGCACCCCCGGCCATCGCATACGACACCGAGGCAGCGGCCAGCGCCGGCCCGTCGTTCAGACCGTCGCCGACGAAGGCGACCACTTCGCCGGCGTCGCGCAGCTCCTTGACGATGGCCGCCTTGTCGCCCGGCAGCACTTCGGCGCGCACCTCGTCGATGCCGAGTTCCTTCGCGACGAATTCGGCAGCGCCCCGGTTGTCGCCGGTCAGCATCAAGGTTCGGATGCCGAGCTGATGCAGCCGCGACACCGCTGCCGCCGCAGCCGGCTTGACCGTGTCCCCGAACGCCAGCAGGCCGAGCAGTCGCTGCGGGCCGGCACCGGTCTGCACCAGCCATGACACGGTCTTGCCTTGCTTTTCGAGGCCTTGCGCTTGGGCGTGCAATCGTTCGTCCTCGAGACCGAGCTCGCGCAGCAGGCGCGTGCTGCCCAGGGCCAGCGTCTGCCCATTCACGACGCCCTGCACCCCCCGGCCCGGCAACGCCTGGGCCTCGTGCACTTCGGGCACCGGCAGGCGCTCGTCGCGCACCTGGTCCATCACGGCAACGGCCAACGGATGGCTGCTCGACTTCTGCAGCGCCGCGGCCAGGCGCAGCACTTCGTCGCGCGTCGAGCCCTCGACTGCCACCACCGCGGCGAGCGCCGGCTTGCCCTCGGTCAACGTGCCGGTCTTGTCGAACGCCACCACGCTGACCGCGTGCGCGACTTCAAGCGCTTCGGCGTCCTTGATGAGGATGCCGTGGCGCGCGGCCACACCGGTGCCGGCCATGATGGCGGTCGGCGTGGCCAGTCCGAGCGCGCAAGGGCAGGCGATCACCAGCACCGCCACGGCGTTGATCAGCGCCTCCTCCCAGTTGGCCGTGAAGCCGAACCAGCCCAGGAAGGTCAGCAGCGCAATGCCCAGCACCACGGGCACGAACACCGCACTCACGCGGTCGACGATGCGCTGGATCGGCGCCTTCGCGGCCTGCGCCGATTCGACCATGCGAATGATGCGCGCCAGCGTCGTCTCGGCGCCGATGGCCGTGGTGCGGACCGACAGCGCGCCTTCGGCATTGATGGCGCCGCCGGTCACCTTGTCGCCCACGCCCTTGGCCACCGGCAGGCTCTCGCCGGTGATGAGTGATTCGTCGATGTGGCTGCGGCCTTCGACGATGTCGCCGTCGACTGCCACGCGGTCGCCGGGGCGCACGATGACGAGGTCGCCGACCACGACTTGTTCGACCGGAAGGTCAACCTCGACGTCGCCGCGGCGCACGCGCGCGGTGGTCGGGCGCAGCGCGTTCAGCGCGCGGATGGCGTCCGCCGTCTGCCGCTTCGCGCGTTGCTCGAGCCACTTGCCCAGCAGCACCAGCGTGATGACCGCCGCGGAGGCCTCGAAGTACAGGTGCGGCATGCCATGGTCAGCATGCTTGAAGAGCAGGTAGACCGAAAGCCCGTAGGCTGCCGAGGTACCCAAGGCCACCAGCAGGTCCATGTTGCCGGTCTTGGCCAGCACCGCCTTCCAGGCGGCACGGTAGAAGCGCCAGCCCAGCCAGAACTGCACGGGGGTCGCCAGGGCCAGCTGCAACCAGCCGTCCAGCATCCAGTCGATGCCGACGAGCTGCAGCAGCATCGGCAGGATCAGGGGCAGCGTCAAAGCGCCGCCCACGGCGACGGGCCACCAACCCGGAAGACGCGGCGCAGCCTGCGGCTTCGCATCCTGAAGCTCCTTCGCGGCGTAGCCGGCCCTCTCGATGGCGGCCTTCAGGGCTGCGACCGGCACCGTCGACAGCGCCTGGATGCTCGCCTTCTCGGTCGCGAGGTTCACCGTGGCGCCAGAAACGCCGGGCACCTTGAGCAGCGCCTTCTCGACGCGCGCCACGCACGAGGCGCAAGTCATGCCTTCGACCAGCAGCGTGCTCTCGGTCGTCGCGACGTCGTAGCCCGCCTTGCGCACGGCA
>JAABTC010000302.1 GCA_011390055.1 Burkholderiales bacterium
TGGTGCGCCCGCAGCTCGAGGCGCTGCCGCGGCTGCAGGGTCAATTACAATAGCGGCTGAAGCCGAACGGGAAGCGCATTCATGAGCGAGCCGGACACCATGCCTGAACGCGACGTAATGGAGTACGACTACGCCATCGTCGGCGGCGGTCCTGCCGGCCTGGCCTGCGCCATCCGGCTGAAGGAGAAACAGCCCGAGGCGGAGATCTGCCTGCTGGAAAAGGGCTCGGAGATCGGCGCCCACATCCTGTCCGGCTGCGTGATGGAGCCGGGCCCGCTGGACGAGCTGATGCCCGCGTGGCGCGACAACCCGCCGGCCATCTGCGTGCCGGCGGGCCGTGACGAGTTCAGGCTCTACACCCGCGCGCGCTCCTTCCGGCTGCCGACGCCGCCGCAGATGCACAACGCGGGCAACTACATCGTCGCGCTGGGCGAGCTGTGCAAGCAGCTGGCCGAGCACGCCGAGTCGCTGGGCGTCGAGGTCTTCCCCGGCTTCCCGGGGCGTCACCCGCTGGTCGAGGGCGAGGGCGCGGAGGCGCGCGTCGTCGGGGTGCGCTGCGGCGACATGGGCGTGGAAGCCGACGGCACGCCGGACGGGCGCCCCGGCCCGGCCTTCGCCGCCGGCGTGGACATCCGCGCGAAGACCACCATCCTCGCCGAGGGCTGCCGCGGCAGCCTCTCGAAGCAGCTCATCCAGCGCTTCAGGCTGGACCACGACGCCACCCCGCAGACCTACGGGCTGGGCTTCAAGGAGCTCTGGCAGCTGCCGGCCGGCCGCAGCACGCCCGGGCTGATCCAGCACAGCGTCGGCTGGCCGCTGGACAATCCCACCTACGGCGGCAGCTTCCTGTACCACCTGGACGAGGACCGGGTGTACATCGGCTTCGTGGTCGGGCTGGACTACGCCGACCCCCGCTTCTCGCCCTTCGAGGCCTTCCAGCAGTTCAAGCATCATCCCGACATGCTCGCGCTGCTCGAGGGCGGCGAGATCATATCCTCGGGCGCGCGCACCATCAGCGAGGGCGGCCTGCAGGCCCTGCCGCGCATGGACATGCCCGGCGCGCTGCTGATCGGCGACGCCGCGGGCACGCTCAACGTGCCCAAGATCAAGGGCGTCCACCAGGCTTTCCGTTCCGGCATGCTGGCCGCCGAGCACCTCGCCGCCAGCGGCACGCCCGAGGGTTACGACACGGCCTTCCGCGCCTCCGCGGCCGGCCGCGAGTTGCACAAGGTGCGCAACATCCGGCCGGGCTTCCACGGCGGCCTGTGGCTGGGCATGGCGAACGCCGCGCTGGAGACCGTGCTGGCCGGGCGCACGCCCTGGACGCTGAAGACGCATGCCGACTGGGACAGCCTGGAGGCGCGCGCCTCCGCCCGGGCCCACGGCGAGCAGGCGGCCATGGCGGCGAACTGGCACGAGGAGCGCAGCCTGCCGCCGCGCGACCGGCTCGCCAGCGTGTACTTCGCCAACACAGCTCACGAGGAGAGCCAGCCGGTGCACCTGCGGGTCGCCGACACCTCGATCTGCGCGACCCGCTGTGCCGAGGAATTCGGCAACCCCTGCACCCGCTTCTGCCCGGTGGGCGTCTACGAGATGGTGGCCGACGAGGACGGCGGGCAAAGGCTGCAGATCAACGCCTCCAACTGCGTGCACTGCAAGGCCTGCGACATCAAGGACCCCTACCAGATCATCGACTGGGTCACGCCGGAAGGCGGCAGCGGCCCCAACTACCAGACACTGTGAAGCCCGCGACCCGGCCCGGCCGGGTCCAGGCATACAAGGAGAAGAAATGAAGATCCTGGTCGGCATCAAGCGCGTGATCGATTACAACGTGCGCGTGCAGGTGAACCGCGACGGCAGCGGCGTGGTGAAAGACGGTGTCAAGATGAGCATCAACCCCTTCGACGAGATCGCCGTCGAGGAAGCGCTGCGCATGAAGGAGCGCGGCGACGCCAGCGAGGTGGTGGTGGTTTCCATCGGGCCCGACGCGGCGCAGCAGCAGCTGCGCACCGCGCTGGCGATGGGCGCCGACCGCGCCATTCTTTACCAGGCTGACGAGGAAGTGCAGCCGCTGGCGGCCGCGCGCGCGCTGCTGGCCGTGATCCAGGCCGAAGAACCCGGCCTGGTGCTGCTGGGCAAGCAGGCCATCGACGACGACGCGAACCAGGTGGGCCAGATGCTGGCGGCGCTGTGGGACCGGCCGCAGGCGACCTTCGTCTCGGCGCTGGAGTTCAGCGACGGCGCGGCCCGGGCGACCCGCGAGGTGGACGCCGGGCTGGAGAACATCGAGGTGGACCTGCCCGCCGTGGTGACCGTGGACCTGCGTCTCAACGAGCCGCGCTTCGTGAAGATGCCCGACATCATGAAGGCCAAGCGCAAGCCGATGGAAATCAAGCCCTTCGCCGAGCTCGGCGTCGAGCTGCCGGTGCAACTCGAGACCACCCTGCACGAGCCGCCGCCCAAGCGGCAGGGCGGGGTCAAGGTGGATTCGGTCGAGGCGCTGGTCGAAGCGCTGAAGAACAAGGGGGTGCTGTAATGAGCAGCGTATTGCTGATCGCCGACCATGACGGCAAGAACCTGAACACCGGCATCGCGCGCTCGGTCGCCTGCGCGCGCCAGCTCGGCACCGTGCACGTCGCGGTCTTCCACGCGCCCGACGCGGACGCGCCCTGCGCCGCCGCCGCCAGGCTCGACGGCGTCGCGCGCGTGCTGTCCGTCAGCAACCCCGCCAACGACGCGCCGCTGGCCGCGGTGCTCGCGCCGCAGATCGCCGCGCTGGCGACCGAGCACGAGGGCGGCTACGACTACGTGCTGGCGCCCTCCACCACCTTCGGCAAGGACGTGCTGCCGCGCGTGGCCGCGCTGCTGGGCGTGCCGCAGGTCTCCGACCTGATGGAAGTGATCGACGCGCGCACCTTCAAGCGGCCCATCTACGCCGGCAACGTCATCACCACGGTCAAGGTGCCCGAGGGCATCCCGGTGCTGGCGACGGTGCGCATCGCCTCCTTCCAGGCGGTGGGCGACGGCGAGGACGCCCCCATCGTCGCCGCCCAGGCGGACGCGGAACTGCCGGGCCACAGCCGTTACCTGGGCCTGGTCGATACCGGCGGCAGCGATCGCCCCGACCTGCAGAGCGCCCCCGTGGTGGTCGCCGGCGGCC
>JAABTC010000303.1 GCA_011390055.1 Burkholderiales bacterium
CGGACGATGCCCTGGGCCACGCAAAGTCGCGGCCGTTCGCACACCCAACCCGCATGCACATCGAAGTCGACGACCTTACCCGTCCGGCCCGTAAGCGCGGTCTCACGGCCGCATTGACGCGATCAGGTGAGCAGCCGAGGATGTGTCCGCATGGAAGACTGTGGACACATCCCTGTGTGGAGCGGGCAGCGCGTTGAGCGCACTAACGCTCGCGGGCGTCACCGCTACTGCGAGCCGTTCAAGGCCTGGATCGTTGTGAAGGCGCTGCAGCCCGGGATGTCGACGGCGGGGCTGGCGATGCGCAATCAGGTCAACGCGAACCAGTTGCGTCGCTGGGTGAAGTTGCACCATCAAGGCGCGGGTAGCCAGGCGGCGGCCAAGCTGCTGCCCGTCACTTTGGCCTCACGCGGTGTGGTCGTGCCCACGACAAGCCGCGTGCAGGGCTCAGCGGTGGAGATCGAACTGGCGGGTGTCACCGTGCGCATACGCGACGATGTCGCGCTGGCGACGCTGCGCACGGTGCTCATGGCTGTGCGTGGCATGGCGCCGTGATCGGTCTGCCGGCCAACACTCGCGTGTGGATCGCCGCCGGGCACACCGACATGAGGAAGGGCTTCGACGGCCTGGCCGCACTGGTGCAGACCGCGCTGGCCGACAACCCCTTCTGCGGCCACGTCTTCGTCTTCCGCGGCCGGCGTGGCGACATCGTCAAGGTGCTGTGGTTCGACGGCCAGGGCCTGATGCTGCTGGCCAAGCGGCTCGAGCGCGGGCGCTTCGTCTGGCCTCAGGCGCACGAGGGCCGCGTGGCGCTGACGCCGGCGCAGCTGTCGATGCTGCTCGAAGGCATCGACTGGCGCATGCCCATGCGCACGCATGAAGGCCCGCACGCGCCGGCGCTGGCCGCGTGATCACTGGATGGACAGGGCTCCGGTGCACCACGGAGTGACGCGCGCCTGAGCGTCGGGCACAGTGGTGTTCGTGCCCACCGACGAACTGCCCGACGACACCCAACTGCTCAAGCAGCAGCTGCACGCCAGCCAGAGCGAAGTGCGGCGCCTGAAGCTCGTGGTCGACAAGCTCACCCTGCAACTGGCGCGCCGGCTGCGTTCGCAGTTCGGCGCGTCCAGCGAACGCTTCGACGACCCGCAAACCAGCCTGATCGAGCCCCAGGTACTGGATGAAATTACCGCGCGCAGGCCCGCGGCACCGGCGGCCAACGCCGGCACGCTGGACCGCAGCCTGCCCACGCACCTGCCGCGCGAGCAGCAGCTGATCCGCCCCGAGGCGACGAGCGCCCACCACGACGCGCAGGGCCTGCCCTGTGGCTGCACAGCGTGCGGCGCGCGCCTGCGGCCGCTGGGTGCGGATGTGTCGCACCACCTGGAGTACGTGCCTGGGCGCTTCAAGGTCATCCGCACCGTGCGCCCGAAGCTGGCCTGCACGAAGTGCGAGACGATCTTCCAGGCCGCGGCACCCAGCCGCCCGATCCCACGCGGCGTGGCCGGGCCGGGGTTGCTGGCCCACGTCATGGTTGGCAAGTTCTGCGACCACATCCCCTTGCACCGCCAAAGCCGCATCTACGCGCGCGACGGCGTGGACATCGACCGTGGCACCCTGGCCGGCTGGGTCGCACAGGTGCATGCGCTGCTCGACCCGCTCGTCGCCTCGCTCGGTCGCTACGTGCTCGCCTCGGCCAAGGTGCACGCCGACGACACGCCAGTGAAGGTGCTGGCCCCAGGCCTTGGCAAGACCCGCACCGGCCGACTGTGGGTCTACGTGCGCGACGACCGGCCGGCGGCCAGCACCGATCCGCCGGCGGCCTGGTACCGCTACACGCCCGACCGCAAGGGCGAACATCCTCGCAGCCACCTGGCTGGCTTCGGCGGCATCCTGCAGGCCGATGCCTACGGCGGCTGGAACGCACTGTACGGTCCGGTCACCGAGGCGGCCTGCTGGGCTCACGCAAGACGACCCTGGTGGGATCTGTACGAGCAGCACCGAGACGACACCGGTCTTGCAGCGCAGGCGCTGCGCCGCATCCAGGCCTTGTACGCCATCGAAGCCGAAGTTCGGGGTCGGCCGCCCGACGAGCGACGCCAAGCTCGCCAGGCGCGCGCCGGACCGCTGCTGACTGAGCTCCATCAGTGGCTGCACGCACTGCTGACGAAGGTGTCGACCAAGTCGGAGCTGGCCAAGGCGGCGCGCTACAGCCTGGTGCGCTGGACGGCCCTGACGCGCTACGTGGACGACGGCCGCATCGATATCGACAACTCGGCGGCCGAGCGCGCGCTGCGGGGTGTGGCGATCGGGCGCTCGAATTACTTGTTCATGGGCTCGGACGACGGCGGCCGGCGCGCGGCCAGCCTGTACAGCCTGGTGGAGACGGCCAGGCTCAATGGGTTGGACCCCGAGGGCTACCTGCGCAACGTGCTCGAACGCATCGCCGAGCATCCGATCAACTGCATCGACGAGTTGCTGCCGTGGAACATCGTGGGGCGGTCGCAGCAGCCACAGCACAGGCAGGCGGCGTGAACCCCCAGGGCATCGACAGCCGACTGCTGGAGTTGCTCGGCCGCGCCAGCAGCCTGGAGCTGTTCCAGCTCAACGCCGTGATCGAGCGCATGCTGGCCGACCCCAAGCGCATCGTGCAGGTGCGCAAGAACCTGCATCTGGGCCAGACGGTACGCTTCATGGACTGGCGCGACGGCCGCATGCGCACGGGCAAGGTCGTGGCGATGAAGGACACACAGGTCACGATCCAGGAAGACAGCACGCGCAGTTCATGGGCAGTGCCCTATACGGCGGTCGAGCCGCCGACGGCGGGCGCTACCCAACCCATCGAACCCGAGCAGCCGCCCCCGGTGCTCGCCACGCGCAACGACTTCCGCTGTGGCGAGAAGGTCAACTTCGAGGACAAGCACTTCAACACCGTGGTGGGCACGATCGTGCGCATCAACCAGCGCACCGCCACCATCGATCCCGGCGACGGCACCTCCTGGCGCGTGGGCTTCGCGCTGCTGCGCCACGTGATCGACATCTGATCGGTGGGGCCTCGTCAAGAGGGTGTTGAGACCGCGCTTACGAAGGATGTGCGACGGTTGTTCATGCTGATATGCGAGGGTTGGGTACCTCAAGACAGATTTGCGTCGCGGGGCTGCC
>JAABTC010000304.1 GCA_011390055.1 Burkholderiales bacterium
AATTGCACAGCGCCGTCGCGACGTCCGCCCACAGGCGAACACCGCAATGGCAACAAGTCTCCAAGGCTGGTCTTGCCGTGCCGACGGTGGTGCGGTCGATGACCGTTACCGTGGCCTGCAGCGCCGGGAAAGGGTGCGAAACACCCCACCGTATTGACGACGCTGCACCGGATTCACGCCCGAAGTTCAGACGCTGGCCGGTGGCTACTCCCCAACAAGAGTGGCGCGAGTCTAGCAGCGCAAGGCCTGGGATGTCGGCGGCGTGCCGTGCGCGCGACGCCGGGCCGCTACAGTGCCGGCATGTTCACCGGCATCGTCCAGGGCGTCGCCCAGCTCGTCGAAACCATCGACCGCACAGGCCTGCGCCGCCTGGTGCTGGCCTTCCCGCCCGACTTCGACACGGGCCTGGCCATCGGCGCCAGCGTGGCCGTGGAGGGCGTCTGCCTGACGGTGTCCGCGCTGCACGCACCGGGCCGGGCCAGCTTCGACGTGATGCAACAGACGCTGGCCACCACCACGCTCGGCGCGCTGCACGCGAACGCGCGGGTCAACGTCGAACGCGCGGCGCGCGAAGGTGCCGAGGTGGGCGGGCATCCGCTGTCCGGCCACGTCGATTTCACGGCCCGCGTGGCCGCGCTCACGCAACCCGAGAACAACCACGTGCTGCGTTTCAGCGTGCCTGCGCCGTGGATGCGCTATGTCTTCGCCAAGGGCTACATCGCTGTCAATGGCGCCAGCTTGACGGTGGCCGAAGCCGGCCGCAGCGCCGGCGCTGAACCCGCTGGCGCAGGCTGGTTCGACGTCTGGCTGATCCCGGAGACCTTGCGCCAGACCACCTTCGGCAGCCTGCGCGTCGGCGACGCGGTCAACATCGAGATCGAGCGCTCGACGCAGGTGCTGGTTGACACCGTGCGCGAGGCCGTGGCCGAGCGGCTGGACGTGTTGTTGCCCGAGCTCGCGGCGCTGGGCCGCGAACGCGGCCTGCTTTGAAGCACCGAAGGTCGCCGAGCGCATGCGTCCGATCCAGGAGTTGCCCGACGAGCTGATCAGCCAGATCGCGGCCGGCGAGGTGATCGAGCGGCCGGCCTCGGTGGTCAAGGAGCTGGTCGACAACGCGCTCGACGCCGGCGCCACGCAGATCACGGTGCGCCTGTCCGCCGGCGGCGTCCGACAGATCGCGGTCGACGACGACGGCCACGGCATCCCGCGCGCCGAGATGGCACTGGCGTTGCGCCGCCATGCCACCAGCAAGATCGCCAGCCTGGCCGAGCTCGAAGGTGTGGCGACGATGGGGTTCCGCGGCGAAGCGCTGGCTGCCATCGCGTCGGTGTCGGAGTTGAGCCTGGCCAGCCGCACCGAGCGCGACGCGCACGCCACCCGGCTGGACGCGCGCAGCGGCGAAATGCAGCCAATGGCGCGCGCACGCGGCACCAGCGTCGAGGCGCGCGAGCTGTTCTTCGCCACGCCGGCGCGGCGCAAGTTCCTGAAGACCGATGCCACCGAGCTGGCCCATTGTGTCGATGCGGTGCGCCGGCATGCGCTCGCGCGGCCGGACGTCGGCTTCGCGGTGTGGCACGAAGGCCGCCTGGTGGCGCAGTGGCGCGCCGCGCCCGATGCCGCGGCCCGCGTGTCCGACGTGATGGGCCCAGCGTTCATGGCCGAGTCGCTGCCGCTGGAAGGCAGCGCCGGCCCGCTGCGGGTGCACGGCCGCGTGGGGCTGCCGGACGCCGCCCGCGCGCGCGCCGACCAGCAGTACACCTACGTCAACGGCCGCTGCGTGCGCGACCGCGGCGTGGCCCACGGCGTGCGCAGCGCCTTCGAAGACGTGCTGCACGGTGCGCGCCAGCCCGTCTACGTGCTGTTCCTCGAAGTCGACCCGCAGCGCGTGGACGTCAACGTGCATCCGAGCAAGGTCGAAGTGCGCTTCCGCGATGCGCGCGAGGTGCACCAGGCGGTGCGGCACGCGGTCGAGAACGCACTCGCCCGCCCGCGCGCCGGGGCAGTCGCGGTCCCGCCGATGGCGATGGGGGTCATCGCTGCGCCGGCGGGGCAGACGTTGTTCGCGCACGAGCCGGCAGCGGCGTTCGGTGCGGCACGTTTGGAGCCCTACCGCCCGGTGTCGGCCATCGAGGCCGGTGCAACCTTCGCCGAAGCTGCGAACGGCGAGCCGAATTCCTGGCCGCTCGGCCGCGCGCTGGCCCAGCTCGGTGGCGCCTACATCCTGGCCGAGAACGCCGACGGCCTGGTCGTCGTCGACATGCACGCAGCCCACGAACGCATCGTCTACGAGCGCCTGAAACGGCAGGCCGCGCAAGCCGACAGCGCCGGCCGCGCCGGCATCGCGAGCCAGCCGCTGCTGATCCCCGACGCCTTCGCCGCCACGGCCCTCGAAGTGGCGACCGCCGAGGCGCACCGTGACACCCTGCTGGCCCTGGGCCTGGACCTGGCGCCGCTGGCCGCCACCAGCCTGGCCCTGCGCGCCCTGCCCGCGGCCCTGTCCGACGCCGACGGCGTGGCCCTGGCCCGCTCGGTGCTGGCCGAGCTGGCCCAGCACGAAGCCAGCAGTGTCGTCGAGCGCGCGCGCGATGAACTGCTGGCGACCATGGCCTGCCATGCCGCCGTGCGCGCCAACCGCCGCCTGGCCGAAGCCGAAATGAATGCGCTGCTGCGCGACATGGAAGCTACCGAGCGCAGCGACCAGTGCAACCACGGCCGCCCCACCTGGCGCCAAGTGACGTTGAAGGAACTCGACGCCCTTTTTCTGCGCGGGCGCTGAGCCGCACAGGGCCGTGCGGGTTCGTGCATTCGTGCGGGAACGCGCGGGCCGGACATGTCGACGCACCGAGTGCGTTTTGCGTTGGATGCCGATAATGCAGCGGACCGACCCCGTGGTGCCACAGCCCTGCTCTACCGTCATGCCTTCCCCCACGCGATGAACACTTCCACCGACGCCAGCCCTTTCCTGCGCACCTGGCCGCGCCGCCTCTGGCGTTGGGCGGCGGTCGCACTGCTCGGCACGGTGGCCGTGCTGACCGGTTGCAGCACCCTGGACGAAAAGCAGCGCGCCTGGATCTTCCAGCCGACCGACCGCAGCTGGGGTGGCGGCCACGCGGCCGAGGGCATGAGCGAGGTCTGGATCGATTTCACCTCGCAGGAAA
>JAABTC010000305.1 GCA_011390055.1 Burkholderiales bacterium
TCCCGACCACGCGGCATTGACTGGCTGCGACCCCTGGGTGGTTGAACGCTTGGCATCAGATGAACGCTGTTCGTTCGCAAGAAGGACGTTTCTGATCGTTCCCAGGCAGCGTCACCGGTCCGGTCAGATGACGTTCCGCTCCACCAGTCGCTGCCCCTGCGCGATTCGCCTCGGCGTCAGTGCACCCAGATCCACCTCACCCCACACGCCCTGCGCGATCCAACTCGCAATTCCTCGCCCCACTGCCGGCGCATGTTGCATCCCATGACCCGAAAACCCGCAGGCCACGAACGCGTTGTCCCAACCGCCGGGCAACGCACCGACCAGGCCGTTGTGGTCGAAGGTGTTCATTTCGTAGTAACCCGCCCAGGCCGAGCGCACGCGCAGCGCTTCGAAGGCGGGGATGCGCGCGGCGAGGGTGGGCCACAGCAGGTCGTCGAAGAGGGGCAGGTCGATGGCGTCGAGCGGCACGTCGTCGGGGTCGTGCCCGTCGCGCGGCGGTGCGCCGGCGATGAAGCCGCGGCCTTCGGGGCGCAGCCACACACCCGTGGGGTCGATCAGCAGCGGGCAGCCGGACAGCGTGGCCGGTGAGTCGAGCACGAAGACATCGCGCTTGCGGGCGTGCACCGGCAGCGCTGCGCCGAGCCGTGCGGCCAGCGCGGCGCTCCAGGCGCCGGCCGCGATCAGCACGGCATCGCAGGCGTGGCGCGACCCGTCGCTGCACAAGGCGGCGCGAACCTGGCTGCCGTGGGTTTCGAAGTCGGTCACGTCGGCGTGCACGAACTGCACGCCGCGCGCTCGCGCGTCTTCGCGAAAGAGCTGGTGCAGCGCCGGGCCGTCGAACCAGCCTTCGCCGCGGGCACCCCAGCTGCCGAGCACGATGTCTTCGACGTTCAGCCACGGCCAGCGTGTCTGCAGCGCCGCGCGGTCGAGCAGTCGGATGTCGGCCCCGGCCTCGCGCTGCACCGCGTTCAACCGTTCGAGGGCACCTGCGCGTTCGTCGTTGTCGGCCAGGTACAGGTAACCCGCTTCGACGAAACCGAGTCGCTCGCGCCACGGCTGCATCAGCTGCAGGCTGGCTTGCGAGAGCGCGATGTTCAGCGGGGTCGAGAATTGTTGGCGGATCGAGCTGGCCGACAGCGCGCTCGACGCGATGCGGTAGCGCGGGTCGCGTTCGAGCACGGTGACTTCGATGCCGCGCTCGCGCGCGAGGTGCGCCGCCGCGCAGCGCCGAGCACGCCGCCGCCGACAATCACGATCCTTCGTTGTCCGGTTGCCGCTGCCATGGAACTGCGAGTTTATTCAGCTGCCGAGGTGCATGCCGCCTTGCCCTGGGCACCGCTCGCCGCGGCGCTCGAGGCCGCCTTCGTGCGCGGCGACACCCACGCGCCGCTGCGCCATGCGCACGCGTTGGGCGCGGTGGGCGAGGCCGGCACGTCGCCAGGCAGCCTGCTGTTGATGCCGGCATGGTCGGCCGAGGCCATCGGCGTGAAGACGGTCACCGTGATGCCGGGTGCGGCGGCGCTGGGCGCGGGCACCGTCCAGGCCAGCTACCTGCTGCTCGACCGGGCCACCGGCGTGGCGCGGGCCTTGATCGACGGCGAAGCGCTCACGCTGCGCCGCACCGCCGCGACGTCGGCCTTGGCCGCGCGGCGTCTGGCGCGGCCCGATGCCCAGCGCTTGCTTCTGGTGGGTGCCGGACGCCTGGCGCCGTGGATGGTGCGTGCGCACCTGGCCCTGCAGCCCGGCTTGCGTCAGGTCCAGGTGTGGGCACGCGATGCCCCGGCCGCAGCGGCCTTGGTGCGCCTGCTGCGCAGCGAAAGTGTCGACGCTGAGGTGGCGGCGGACCTGCAAGCGGCCGTGCAACGGGCCGACATCGTGGGTTGCGCCACCACCTCGCGCACGCCGCTGGTGCAGGGCGCCTGGCTGCGTGCCGGCACGCACCTCGACCTGGTGGGCGGCTTCCGGCCCGACATGCGCGAAGCCGACGACGTTGCCATGGCGCACTCGCGCGTGGTGGTCGACACCTACGCCGGCGCGCTGGCCGAAGCTGGCGACCTGGTGCAACCGATCGCGGCCGGCGTGTTCGATGCCGGGCACGTGGTGGCCGAGCTGGCCGAGCTGCTGCGCGGCCAGCGGCCCGGCCGGCTGGCACCGGACGACATCACCTGCTTCAAATCGGTGGGCGCTGCCGTCGAAGATCTGGCGGCAGCGCTGCTCGTGGCTACTGGACCGTGACGTTCACCGTGGCCTGCGACGCATTGCCGCGTGCGTCGACGGCACGCCCCGTCACCGTCTGCGAGCCCTTGGCGGACTTGCGCAGGTTCCAGTTGGCGCTGTAGGGCGCCAGCGTGTCGCTGGCCAGCAGCTTGCCGCTGCCATCGTAGAACTCCACCCGCGCCACACCCGAGGCATCGCTGGCGGTCGCGGTGATCGTCGTGCGACCCGAGACGGTCGTGCCGCCGGCCGGGCTGGTGATCGTCAGCGTCGGGCCGGTCGAGTCGGCGGTGCCTGCGCCGCTGTCGGTCACGGCGAAGCTGGCGTGCACGGTGCGGCTGTTGGCGACGGCGTTCTCGGCCACCGTGGCGGTCAGGTCGTAGGTGTTGACCATGGCCGTGGCCGGTGCGGTGACGGACCAGGTGCTGTTGGCGCTGGCGCCGGCGCCGAGTTGCAGGCTCGACGGCGAGAAGCCGCCGGCAAATCCGCCGGGCAACGACTGCGTGAGCGCGAACGCCGAACTGCCACAGGCCGCGGGGTTGTTGTTCACGACCGTCGCGGTGTAGGCCACGCTGGTGCCGGCAGCGCCGCTGCGCGAAGCCGGGGTCAGCGTGAGGCTCGGTGCCGCGCGGTTGCAGGTGGCGCCGTTCATGCTTACGCTCACCGTGGCGACGTTGCCTGCCAGGCCCTGGTGGTTCACGGTGATGCCGTTGGTGCTGTCGGTGTAGCTCTGGCCCACAGGCAGGCTGGCGAGCAGGGTGGTCTTGGCCGGCAGGCTGCCGCTGGCCTTGTGCACCGAGACCGCGTTGACATGGCCCGTGGCCAGCCCGCTGTCCAGGCCCTGCGGCGTGCGCAGGCTGACGTAGTACTTTTCGTTGGTGTCGGCCTTGACCAGCCGCAGCACCTGGGGCTGCGTGCC
>JAABTC010000306.1 GCA_011390055.1 Burkholderiales bacterium
CGCGAGCTCGAGATGGCCCACGCGTGCAAGATGCCGCGCGTCGGCTGAAAGGAATCCGGTGCGCAACGCCATCGAACAACTGCCCGCTTCGCGCATCCGCGAAGTGGCCAATGCCGGCCTGGGCCGCAGCGATGTGCTCGCGTTCTGGTTCGGCGAAAGCGACGAGGTCACACCCACCGAGGTGCGCGAGGCCGCCGCCCGGTCGCTGATGCAGGGCGAGACCTTCTATTCGCACAACCTGGGGCTGGCCGAGTTGCGCCACGGCCTGGCGACGTACTGCAGCGCGTTGCACCGGCCGGTCGACGTCGACCGCATCGCGGTCACCTCCGCCGGCGTGACCGCGCTGATGCTGGCGATGCAGATGCTGGCAGGGGCTGGCGACGAGGTCGTGGTCGTCGTGCCGGTGTGGCCGAACCTGACGGCGCAGCCGGCGATCCTCGGCGCCAACGTCAGGCGGGTGGCACTGCGACCGGGCGCCGATGGCGCCTGGGCGCTGGATCTCGATGCGCTGCTGGCGGCGGTGACCCCGGCCACGCGCGTGTTGCTGGTCAATGCGCCGAACAACCCGACCGGGTGGACCTTGACGCGTGCCGAGCAGCAGGCCGTGCTGGACCATTGCCGAAAGACCGGGACCTGGATCGTCGCCGACGAGGTCTACGAACGCGTCTGGTTCGGCGCCGGCCGCGCCGCGCCGAGCTTCCTGGATCTGGCGGACGCCGACGACCGGCTGGTCGTGGCGCAGAGCTTTTCCAAGACCTTCCTGATGACCGGCTGGCGCCTGGGCTGGCTGGTGCTGCCGAGCGGCCATCTCGATGCCGTCGGCAAGCTGATCGAATTCAACAGCTCTTGCGCGCCCGTCTTCGTGCAGCGGGGCGCCCTGGCGGCGCTCGCGTTGGAAGCCGCCTTCGTACCGGGCTTGGTGGAGCGGCTGCGCCAGGGTCGCGACCTGCTCGTCGAAGGTCTGCAAGGCCTGCCCGGCGTGCGCGTGGCCCGCCCGGACGGCGGGATGTACGCGTTCTTCCGTGTCGAAGGGCAGCACGATTCGCTGGCCTTCGCCAAACACCTGGTGGCAGCCCACGGGCTGGGCCTGGCACCCGGCGTGGCCTTCGGCGCCGAAGCCGAGGGCTGGCTGCGCTGGTGCTTCGCCACGCGCGATCCGGCACGTCTCGTTGAAGGTCTGGCCCGCCTGGCCCAGGCTCTTGACCTATAATCCTTTGCTCTGTGGGGACTGGTCGCCAGGCTCGTCAGCGCGGTACAAGCACGGCATGGGTCGGTTTCACCCATGTTCGCAAGTGGAAACGGAAGCCGCGAGGGTCAGCGTCGAAAGATCGTGACGTGACCCCGGTGCGTCACTGCACCGGCCTGCGGTTTCCACAACAAACAGGAAATCGCCACCATGGCCATGAACACCGAACAAGTCGCCGAGGTCGTCAAGGCCAACGCGCGCGCTGCCAACGACACCGGCAGCCCCGAGGTGCAAGTCGCGCTGCTGACCGCGCACATCAATGCCCTCACCCCTCATTTCAAGTTGCACGCGAAGGACCACCACGGTCGTCGCGGCCTGCTGAAGATGGTCAACCAGCGCAAGCGCCTGCTGACCTACCTGAAAGACAAGGATGCCGAGCGCTACACCGCGCTGATTCAGAAACTGGGTCTGCGCAAGTAAGCAGCAGCCCACCGGAACAGGGCCAAGCGTGCCCTGTTCTCCATCCGGAGGTTCCAGCCCGAAGCGCCGCTGTGTCATTCCAACGCCGTTGCCGCACGCGCAGCCGCACTGGAATGGCATCCCGCCGAAGGCTCTGATCTCCGCCCGGGGTGCAACCGCCCCAACCGCAGCAGGAGAAACCATGAGCATGTTCAACAAGGTCACCAAGACCTTCCAGTGGGGCCAGCACACGGTCACGATGGAAACCGGCGAGATCGCGCGTCAGTCGAGCGGCGCCGTCGTCGTGACGATCAACGACACCGTGGTGCTTGCCACGGTGGTCGCCAAGACCGAAGCCAAGGCCGGGCAGGATTTTTTCCCGCTGACCGTCGACTACATCGAGAAGACCTATGCCGCCGGAAAGATCCCCGGCAGCTTCTTCAAGCGTGAAGGGCGCCCGAGCGAACTCGAGACGCTGACCAGTCGCCTGATCGACCGTCCGATCCGCCCGCTCTTCCCCGAAGGCTTCTTCAATGAAGTCCAGGTGGTGATCCACGTTCTGAGCCTGAACCCCGAGGTGCAGGCCGACATTGCCGCGATGATCGGCACCAGCGCCGCGCTGGCCATTTCCGGCATCCCGTTCAACGGCCCGATCGGCGCCGCCCGCGTGGGCTACATCGACGGCCAGTACGTGCTCAACCCGAGCCAGGCCCAGCTTGCGAACAGCAAGATGGAGCTCATCGTCGCCGGCACCGAGGCTGCCGTGTTGATGGTCGAAAGCGAAGCCGACCAGCTGAGCGAAGAGGTGATGCTCGGCGGCGTGGTCTTCGGCCACGATCAGGGCAACATCGCGATCGCGGCGATCAACGAGCTGGTGCGTGACGCCGGCAAGGCCGAGTGGCAGTGGACGCCGCCCGCCAAGAACGAGCCCTTCATCGCCAACGTCACCGCGCTGGCCGAGCCGGCGCTGCGCGCGGCCTACCAGATCCGCAGCAAGCAGGCACGCACGCAGGCTTGTCGCGCGGCCACCGCCGACGTGATGGCGGCGCTGAAGAAGGACGGCGTCGAGTTCGACAAGGTCGAGGTCGAAGGCCTGCTGTTCGAGATCGAGTCGCGCATCGTGCGCGGCCAGATCCTGGCCGGCGAGCCGCGCATCGACGGTCGCGACACGCGCACCGTGCGCCCGATCGAGATCCGCAACGGCGTGCTGCCGCGCACCCACGGCTCGTCGCTGTTCACGCGCGGTGAAACCCAGGCGGTCGTGGTCGCGACGCTCGGCACCGACCGCGACGCGCAGCGCATCGACGCGCTGGCCGGTGAATTCACCGACCGCTTCATGCTGCACTACAACATGCCCCCGTTCGCCACCGGCGAAACCGGCCGTGTCGGCACGCCCAAGCGGCGCGAAATTGGTCATGGGCGCCTTGCGAAGCGCGCACTGATCGCGGCACTGCCGAGCAAGGAAGACTTTCCGTACACCATCCGCGTCGTCTCCGAGATCACCGA
>JAABTC010000307.1 GCA_011390055.1 Burkholderiales bacterium
CGGCGAGCGAGACGATGCCCGGCTGCTCGCTGACCTTCAGGATCTCGCGGATCACCGACGGGTTCATGCGTTCGGCGCGGCGCGCGAGCCAGAAGGGCGCAGTGGGAAAGGCCTGGGCAGGGATCGAGGTCATGCGGCGTCAGGGAGGTTGGGCGCCGGCAGGGCGCGGGTGGGCGGCGGGAGCGGAAACGCTCGACGTCGGCAGGCGCTTGCCGACCGCCACCACGACCAGCATCGCGACGGCGAACAGCACGGTCATGGCATCGAGTCGCTCGCCGAGCACCGGCACGGCGAACAGCAGCGCCAGGAAGGGCTGCAGCAGCTGAACCTGGCTGACGCGCATCACGCCGCCCAGGGCCAGGCCGCGGTACCAGGCGAAGAAGCCCAGCCACATCGAGAACAGCGTGACGTAGGCCAGGCCGACCCAGGCCGAGGGCTGCACCGCAGCCACCGACGCCGGCCAGGTCACGAGGCTCGCCGGCAGCGTGAACGGCAGGCTGAAGACCAGCACCCAGCAAATCACCTGCTCGGCCGGCAACTTGGCCGAAACCTGCGCGCCGGCCACGTAGCCCACCGAGGCGCTGGCCACCGACAGCAGCAGCAAGCCGTCGGCAGCACTCAGCCGGCCCTGCCCTTTCAGGGCGGCGAAGACCAGCACCAGCGCGCAGCCAAGCAGTGCGCAAATCCAGAAGCCGCGGCCGGCGCGCTGGCGCAGGTAAATGGATGCGGCCACGGCGGTGCCCAGCGGCAGCACCCCGGTGACGACCGCCGCATGCATGGCGTCGACGTCACGCAGCGCCAGCGCGAGCGACAGCGGAAAGCCCACCACCGTGCCCAACGCGCACACCGCGAGCGCGGACCAATGCGTGCGCGCCGGCCGCGCCGCGCCGACCCAGCCCAGGTACGCCAGGCTGAGCAGGCCGGCCAGCGCGGCCCGGGCGGCGGTGACGAATTCGGGCGACAGCTGCGGCGCGCTCGCCGACCCCACCGCCAGGCGCGTCATCGGCAAGGTCATCGCGAAGATCAACACGCCCAGGGCCCCGAGGGCGAAGCCGCGCGCGGCGTCCTTCGCGCTCGGACCGGGCGCGTGCGCTGCGAGCGGGCGCCGCGCGGCCGCTTGGGGGCTCATGTGCGCACCATCCACACGGCCGTGAACGCGAGCGCGGCGGCCATCAGGCGATTGAAGTTGCGCAGGCGCTGGCCTTGCGCCAGCCACCCGCGCAACGCGGCACCCACGCAGGCGTACGTGAAGTTGCTGACCAGCCCGTAGGCGGCGGCAATCGGCATCACCTGGGCCGCGCGCAGCAGCGTCTGGCCCTCGACGGTGATCCAGGTGGCCGAGATCGTCAGCGCGTTCAACCAGGCCTTGGCGTTGACGAACTGCAGCGCCACGCCACGGCCGAAACCAAGGTCGAAGTCGGCGCCGCGCTCGACTTGGGTGGCCGGGCCGGTGCCCGCGCTGCGCCACAGGCGCAGCGCCAGCCACAACATGTAGGCCACCCCACCCCAACGCAGTGCCTGGCCGAGCGCAGGCACGGCGGCAATGGCCGCGCCGAGCCCGAGCACGCTGGCGCCCAGCAGCAGGCACCAGCCCACCGGCACGGCCACCACGAACGGCATCGCATGCGCCAGGCCGCGGTTGGCCGCCAGCGCCGCCGACAGGGTGGTGTTCGGCCCCGGCGTGAAGGCCATGGCCGTGGCGTAGAGCAGCAGTGCGGCGAGTTCGCTCATCGACATGCAGGCAGTCTAGGTGCGCCGAACATCACACCGGCAGTACACTTCGGCTGCTTCTGCCATGCTCTGTATTGGCAGCCGTCCCAGCACACCGAGCCACGGGCCTGGAGGCCTCGATGACGACGCCCGATTCCGCCGTGCTGCAGCGCGGCGCGCTGACCAGCCTGTCCGAACAGCTGGCCGGCCATTACGCGCAGCGCATCCGCTCGCGCAACCTGGCGGCTGGCACGCGCCTGCCCTCGGTTCGGGCCGCGGCCGCGCAACATGGGCTGGCGCCGAGCACCGTGGTGGCGGCCTACGACCTGCTGCAGGCCCAGGGGCTGGCGGAGGCGCGGCGGCAACGCGGCTTCTTCGTGCGCGCCACGGCCGCTGCCGGCGCACCCGCGCAACCCCACGCAGCACCTGCACGCGGCGCGCCGCCGCACGACGTCGCGACGCTGATGCGCGGCATGTTCGAGCATGCGGGCGAGAAATCGTTGTCGCCGGGCCTGGGCACGCTGCCGCCCGACTGGCTCGACCTGCCCCTGCTGCACGGTGCGATGCGGCGCGCGCTCGCCGACGACGTGCGCGACCCGGGCAGCCTGCGCTACGGCGAGCCGGCCGGTGATCCGCGGCTGCGCGCTGCGCTGGCACTGCGCCTGGGGCAGATCGGCATTGCCGCCGGCGCGGCGCAGATCGTCACCACCGCGGGCGCGACGCAAGCGCTGGACCTGGTCTCGCGCCTGCTGCTCGCGCCCGGCGACACGGTGCTGGTGGACGAGCCAGGCTGGGCGGTGGAGTTCGCCCGCCTGACCGAAATGGGCGTGCGGCTGGCGGCCGTGCCGCGCAGCGCCGCCGGGCCGGACCTGGCGGTGATGCGGCGGCTGCTCGAAGAGGCGCCCGAAGCCCTCAAGCCGCGCGTCTACATCACGGTGTCGGTGCTGCACAACCCGACCGGCGCCACCTTGCCGCTGGCCGCCGCGCACGAGTTGCTCAAGCTGGCCGAACTGCATGGCCTGACGATCGTCGAGGACGACACCTACGCGTGGCTGGCGCCAGCCGAAGCGCCGCGCCTGGCCGCGCTCGACCAGCTGCAGCGCACGGTCTACATCTCGGGCTTCTCCAAAGTGCTGACGCCGAGCTGGCGCGTGGGCTTCCTCGCCGCGGCCCCGGCCCTGGTGGAGCGCGTGATCGACCGCAAGCTGCTGACCGCGCTGACCACCCCGCCGCTGCCCGAGCGCGCGCTGGCGGTGATGCTCGAGCAGGGCAGCCTGCGCCGCCATGCCGAGCGCATGGTCGGCCGGCTCGCGGCGGCCCGCCAGCGCTGCGTGCGCCTGGCGCAGGACGCCGGCTTCGCGTTCGCGGCACCACCGCAAGGCCTCTTCGGCTGGCTCGATACCGGCGTCGAC
>JAABTC010000308.1 GCA_011390055.1 Burkholderiales bacterium
TCGTGGCCGGTCAGGCCGAGCAGCACGGCCTTGTCGCTCCCGTGGCCCTTGCCGGTGGCGCCGAGCGAGCCGTAGAGCTGCGACTGGATGCGGGCGGTGGCGTCCAGGCGATCGTCGTTCGCAAGTCGCAGCACGAACAGGCGTGCCGCCCGCATCGGGCCGACGGTGTGCGAGCTGCTCGGCCCGATGCCGATCTTGAAGAGGTCAAACACGGAGACGGCCATGGCACGGTCCTCGACGCCCACGCGGCGGCAGGCGCATTGTCGTGTGGCGGGAAGGCACCCTGGCGCGGGGCCGGTGCCGGCGGTAAGCTCGCCGCCGCGGGCCGTTCGAGCCTGGGAGGGTGCAGCATGAACAAGCTGGAGTTGGGCGTGGCGCTGCTCGTGGCGCTGGGCGCACCGGCCTGGGCCGACGTCGGCCAGGTCAAGGTCGTCAACGGCCAGGTGTCGATCGAGCGCAAGGGCCAGCGGCTGCCGGCGCGGGTGGGCATGACGCTGGAGGCGGCCGACGTGCTCCGCACGGGTGCAGACGGTGCCATCGGGATCGCGATGCGCGACGATTCGCGGCTTTCGGCCGGGCCCAACAGCGTGCTCGCCCTCGAGCGCTTCGAGTTCGATGCCGTCACGAGCCAAGGCCGCTTCGATGCCCAGCTGCAGCGCGGCACGCTGGCGGTGGTGTCGGGCCGCATCGCCAAGCAGTCACCGCAGGACATGAGCGTGCGCACGCCGACCGCAGTGCTCGGGGTGCGCGGCACCGAGTTCGTCGTCTCGGTCGACGAGTAGGCCGTGCAGCACCGGCAGTGGATGGCGGGTCGCGGCGGTGCTGCCGGCGCCGTCGTGGTCATGGCTGCACTGGGCGGCTGTGCGGCGCCCAAGACCGGCTCGGTGGTGCTGTTGCCCGAACGCGACGGGCGGTCGACCGCGGTGACCGTCCAGCAGGGCGGCAAGGAAGCCTTGCTGTCGCAGCCGTATGCGGCCGCGCACCTCACCGGCAGCGGCCCGCAGTCGTACCAGTCGAGCGCCCAGGAGGTGCAGAACCATTTCGCGTCGGCGCTGGCGGCGCAGCCGACGCCTCCGGCGCAGTTCACGCTCTACTTCGTCGAAGGCAAGGACGAGTTGACCGACGAGTCCAAGCGCCTCATCGACGGCGTCATCGCCGAGATCGCGCGCCGCCCGGTGCCCGACATCGTGGTCATCGGCCACACCGACCGGGTCGGCAGCGACGTCTTCAACGACACGCTGTCGCGCCAGCGTGCCGAGGTGGTGCGCAAGGCGCTGCTGGCGCGTTCGATGGCGCCCGACAAGGTGACCGCCATCGGCCGCGGCAAACGCGAGCCGATCGTCCCCACCGCCGACGGCGTGGCCGAACCGCGCAACCGGCGGGTCGAAATCCAAGTCAGGTAGGAACTGGAGCCCCCGAGTACTCATGCATTCCGTTCGCCCTGAGGTATCGAAGGGCCCGCGCGTGCGTCCTTCGATACCTCAGGACAATCGGCTGTCACTCAGCTCAGGACGATCGGGTGTCACTCAGCTTCCCGCTTGCGGCCCGCGCCAGCGCAGCACCAGCAGCGTCAGGTCGTCGGCCGCTTCGGCGCCAGCCTCGAAGGCCTTCACGTCGGCGTCGAGTGCGGCCGCCAGCGCCTGCATGCTCGCGTTGCGGAGGTCGGGCTGCGCCAGCAGGCGTTCGACGCGGGTGCTGCCGTACAGCTCGCCTGCGGCGTTCTGCGCTTCGAGCACGCCGTCGGTCATCAGGCACAGCACGTCGCCCGGTGCCAGGCGGTGGCTCGCGCTGCGGTAGTCGAAATCGTCGAGCGCGCACAGCGGGGGGCCATCGCCGTCGACGATGCGCCGCAAGCCCGAGCCGTCGCCCGGCAGCCAGTAGGGGTTGTCGTGGCCGGCGTTGCAGCAGTGCAGCTCCCCGGTGTCCAGGTCGAGGATCGCCGCGAAGGCCGTGACGAAGAGCGCCTGAGCGTTGTCGCGCGAGACCTCGGCATTGGCTGCTCTCATGATCTTGCCAATGTCGGCGCCGGGGTCGCGCAGCATCGCGCCTTTGTAGAGCGCCTTGCTGACGGCCATGAAGATCGAGGCCGAGAGGCCCTTGCCGGCCACGTCGCCGATCAACAGGAAGAGTCGGCGCTCGTCGAGCCTGAAGAAGTCGTACAGGTCGCCGCCGACTTCGCGCGCGGGCGTCAACATGGCATGCAGTTCGATGCGCGGGTCGCCGGCCAGCAATTCCAGACGCGGCAGGCTGCCAGTCTGGATCTGCTGGGCGGCCACGAGCTCGCCTTCCAGCCGCGCTGCCTTCAGGCGCTGTGCGTGGACCATCCGCTCCAGATCGCGGCGCTGGCGCGTGGTGTCGGTGAGCGTCAGCACCAGCAGCACGAGAAAGAGGGCCAGCAGGCCCATGCCCGGAGAGATCGAGTCGAGCATTACCCGGTGGCTGCGGAAGACAGCCAGGCTCGCCACGATGGGCAACGACACACCGGCCAGCACGACCAAGGCCACGCGCGTGGCGCGCCAACGCGGCGTGATCCACACCAGCGCCGCACCGAACAGCAACAGGGTGGCGGCCTCGAGCCACGGCAACCAGGCCGGCCGCGACAGCAACGTGCCGCCAAGCAGGTTTTCGATCAGCTGGGCGTGGATTTCGACACCGGGCATGCGCTCGCCGACCGGCGTGTTCTGGAAGTCGTGCAGGCCGATCGCAGTGGGCGCGATCAGCACGATCTGGCGCTCGAAGGCGCTGGCTTCGACGCGGCCCTGCAGCACGTCGACGGCCGAGACGAAGCGGTCGGCACGGCGCCTCGAGAAGTGCACCCGAACGGCGCCATCGGTTTCGGTGGCCACCGTCAGGTCGGCCACATTCACCGACTCGACGTTCGAGCCGTCGAGTTGCACACGCAACGCGGTACCGCCTGCGGCCACGCGCAGCATCTCGAGTGCGAGCGAGGGCACCAGCGTGCCGTGCACATTCGCCAGCAGCGGCATCCGCCGCACCAGGCCGCCGGTGGTGTCGACGGAGATCAGGCCCCAGCCTTTGGCCTGGGAGTTGAGCAGGTCCAGGCTGCTCAATGCCCCGGTGTACTGGGCCACGCCGGGTGCGGCCTCGTCACCTG
>JAABTC010000309.1 GCA_011390055.1 Burkholderiales bacterium
TCAGGTTTGCGGTTGCGTCCGGTCTTTCAGTATAGGAACGCGCCCCGTGCCCTGCCTGCGGCAGACCGCGGACGCGGCGAAGCGCTCAGCGCCGGGGTTCTTGCCTCGCTGCCAATTTGCTGTTATTGGTCTCTGGACGCCATATATGGAAATCCTGAGCAGGCCCGCGGCCATGGAGCATCATGCAGACTGAAGAGGCGCTCGCCGTTCGCGCGCTTACGCCAATCCCGACGCGCACCAGTTCACAATCCTCGCCCCCCGTCCTGCGCCACTGGATCGCGCCGGTTTTTACCGTGGCGGCAGCGGCGCTGGTTTTCTTCGTCGCCTTCTACGCCCTCGACTACATGCTGACGGGCGGCACGTTGCTCAGCGCCGGCGGACTTTGGGCGCAATACACCGCGTTCAGCCCGGACCTGGTGAGCGACGCCTTGCCGGCGCTCGGCATGACACTGGTCGCCGCGCTGGGGATCGTGCTCACGGTGGTCGCCATCATCGTGCAGCTGTCCTCGGACCGCTATACCGGCGTGGCGCTGATGTTCCTGCGCGACCCGGTCAACGTCGGCGTGATGAGCTGCTACATCATCGCCAGCCTGCTCGCGGTCTGGCTCAGCGTGACCTTGAGGGTGGATTTTGTGCCGCGCGTGCTGCTGTTGCTGGTGATAGGCATGACCAGCGTCGGACTGGCGGTGATGCTGCCTTATTTCGCCTACGTGTTCTGGTTCCTCGAGCCGGGCAACATCATTGACCGGCTGCGGCTGCATACCAGCCGGCTCAACCGGCGCGGGCTGGCGACCCGCTCCCGCCGCGAGGTCGACCTGCTGCAGGGCCGCGTGCTGACGCAGATGGAGGAAATCACCGACATCGCCAACAACTCCATTGACGGCAGGGACAAGATCGTCGCCGGCCACGCCGTGGACGCGCTGCGCGACTTCCTCATCGACTACATCGAGAAAAAGCCGCAGGAAGACCGGCCCTGGTATGACATCGGCAGGCAGCTGCGCGAGAACCCGAACTTCGTCGCCATGGACAAGGACCTCATGCGCGAGCTCGAGGAGCGGCGCCTGTGGGTCGAATGGAAGACGCTGCGGCAGTACCTGGGCGTCTACAACGAGGCGCTGGAGTCGATGCAGGAGATCAATTCCGTGGTCACCATCGACACCCGCTACATCGGCGAGACCGCGGCCGCGAAGGGCGAGGCCGAGCTGGTGCGCATGGTGTTCCGCTTCATGAACTCCTACCTGCGCTCGGCCATCAACCACGGCAGCGTGCGTACCGCCTACAACGTCCTGCACCAGTACCGAATGATGCTGGAGAACCTGCTGCAACTGGGCCACGACGGCCTGGCCTGCGAGGGCGTCGCCTTCATCAAGTACTACGGCCACGTCGCCTTCGAAGCGGACCTCGATTTCGTCACCGAGACCGCCGCGCACGACATTGCCGAGCTTTGCCAGTTCAGCCACCGGCACGGCAGCGCCGCCGAACCGCGCATTCTGCGACAGCTGCTCGACCTCGATGCGGAGGAGCCCACGCGCGGCTATAACCAGTTACGCGGTTTAAAGGGGGTGCGCAAGGCGCAGGCGAAGCTGGCGGTCTACTACATCTCCGTCGGCGCCGAGGCCAACGCGTACATGATCGCCGCCGACATGCGCGACGATTCCCCCGAACTGCGGCAATCGATCCGCGACGACCTCGCGCGGGCGGAATCGCCGCATTTCTGGGAGATCGTCGATCGCGGCACCAACTTCGAGTACCTGCCGGAAAACGAGCGCGTGCAGCTCGACGTTTTCTTCAGCTGGCTCGCCAGTCCGGCCTGAGCTCCAGCCTGTTGCGCAGCCCAGCGACGCCCGCGGGCTCCTGGCAGTCGGCCCGGCGAGCTCGCGGCCGGTTTTCGGCAGGTCTCAGCGCGGAGGCAGCACGCCCCCGTATTGCACGCCCGACAGCAGCGCCATGTCACGCTTCCAGGTGGCCAGGTCTTCGCGACTGAACTGGTCGAGGTGATCATGGCCGCAGGCGCGGGCCATCACCTGCATCAGCTGCACCGACGCCTCCAGGAAATTGCATAGCTGCCGCGCAGAACGATCGACATCGATGCGCTTGCGCAGCTCGGGCTTTTGCGTGGCCACGCCGGACGGGCAGTTGTTGGTATTGCACATGCGTGCCGCGACGCATCCCACCGCCTGGATGGCGGAATTGGCGATCGCGACGCCATCCGCCCCGAGCGCCATGGCTTTCACGAAGTCCATCGGCATGCGCAGCCCACCCGTGACGATCAGCGTGACCCGGCCGCTCGCCTTCTGCGCGTCCAGGTAATGGCGCGCGCGAGCCAGCGCCGGGATGGTCGGCACGCTGATGTGATCCCGGAAAATCTGCGGCGCCGCGCCGGTCGCGCCGCCACGGCCGTCGAGAATGATGTAGTCGGCGCCCGCATCGATGGCGAACTGGATGTCGCGCTCGATGTGATTCGCGCTCAGCTTGAAACCGACAGGGATGCCGCCGCTGATCTCGCGCACCCGGTCCGCGAACTTGCCGAAATCTTTTGTTGACGACAGGTCCTTGAAGGTGGCGGGCGACAGCACCGGCTCACCCTCGGTCAGGCCGCGCACCTCGGCGATCTTGCCGACGTTCTTGCTGCCGGGCAGGTGTCCGCCGGTACCGGTCTTCGCGCCCTGCCCGCCCTTGAAGTGGAAGGCCTGGACCTTTTCCAGCAAGGTCTCCTCGTAGCCGAACATCGCGCTGCCGAGTTCGAATAAATAGCGGGAATTCGCCTGCTGCTCCTCCGGCAGCATGCCGCCCTCGCCCGAGCAGATGCCCGTCCCGGCAAGCTCCGCCCCCCTGGCCAGCGCGATCTTCGCCTCTTCGGAGAGCGCGCCGAAGCTCATGTCGGACACGAGCAGCGGTATCTTGAGCTCCAGCGGTTTCTTCGCCTCGGGGCCGATCAAGAGTTGCGTGCCGACCGCCGCGTCTTCCTCCAGTGGCTTATCCGCCAGCTGCGCGACGAGGATCTGCAAGTCGTCCCAGTGCGGCAGCTCGTGTCGGGGCACGCCCATGGCCGTCATGGGACCGTGAGTACCGGAGCTCTCGAGGCCCTCGCGCGCCAGCTCGTG
>JAABTC010000310.1 GCA_011390055.1 Burkholderiales bacterium
CTGGTTCACCGAGTTGGTGAACGACTCGTTCTGCGAGTGCGGGTCCATGGTCTGCGGATCGCCCTGGCTGGCAAAGCGCAGGGTCTGCGCCTGGGCCGAGCCGAGGCAGACAGCGGCGCCGACGAGGCCCGCGAGCAAGGGGTTGGCGATGGTCTTCATCCGAAGCACTCCAGGGCTGAGACGGGGAGGAAAGCAGTTTAGGCAGGCGACTTCGCCGCCCGTTGCGGGTTAACGCGAGGGCCGCGGCCACGCGCTCGCCCAACGGCCGCGCTGGGCGGCCACCCGGTTCACGCAAGTTGGGTGCCATGCGCGCAGGGCGCGCACGGCCTTGGCCTCAGCGGAACTTCGACTGCGGCACGATCGCCAGGTCGCTCGGCAGCGCACCCAGGTAGTTGGCCATGGCCTTGAGTTCGGCGAGGGTGAACTGCTTGACCTGCGCGCTCATGATCGCGTTGTTGCGACCGACCTGCGCACTGCCGTCGGTCTTGTAGGACTTCAGTGCGACGTAGAGGTAGTCGGCATGCTGCCCGGCGATCTTCGGGTAGGTGCCGTCGACCGGCTTGCTGTAGTTGGCGCCATGGCAGGACGCGCAGGCGCCCTTGGCCAGCAAGGCGGCCACGCCGTCGGGCGCGGGTGCCGGCTGTTCGGGCGCCGCGGCCGGGCGGGCCTGCTGCTGGTAGTAGGCCGAGATGTCGGTGATGTCCGCATCGCTCAGCGTGCCCGCGATGGCGCGCATCGTCGGGTGCTTGCGGTCGCCCTTCTTGTAAGCGTTCAGTGCAGCCGCGAGGTAGCGCGCGTCCTGGCCCGCGATCATCGGCACCTTGTGCACTTCGGGGAAGCTGGCCTGGTACCCCTTGATGCCGTGGCAGCCGATGCACGAAGCGATCTTCGTTTCGATCGGGGTGGCGGCGGCCGAGGCAGCCGCAGCAGCGGCCGGGGCAGTCTGTGCGCCTGCGAAACCGGTCGAAAGGGCCAGCAGGGTCGAGCAGAGCAGCGCTATTTTCATGGGAACGGTGGGGTTCGTGCGGGTCAGCCGCAGATTATAGAGGCCCACTTATACTGGCCCGAGCCTGCTTCGAACGTCGTCGACGTCGCGTCCCATGACCCCATTCCAAGGCTCCGCGCAGTACGTCGCGACGCCCGATCTGATGCTCGCGGTGAACGCGGCCGTCACCCTGCAGCGGCCCTTGCTCGTCAAGGGAGAGCCCGGCACCGGCAAGACGATGCTCGCCGAGGAGGTGGCCACGGCCCTGCAGATGCCGCTGCTGCAGTGGCACATCAAGAGCACCACCAAGGCCCAGCAGGGCCTGTACGAGTACGACGCGGTGAGCCGCCTGCGCGACAGCCAACTGGCCGGCGCCGACGGTGCCGAGCGCGTCAAGGACATCCGCAACTACATCGTGCAGGGCGTGCTGTGGCAGGCCTTCACCGCCGAGCAGCCGGTGGCCTTGCTGATCGACGAGATCGACAAGGCCGACATCGAATTCCCGAACGACCTGCTGCGCGAACTCGACCGCATGGAGTTCCACGTCTACGAAACGCGCGAGACCATCCGCGCGCGGCACCGCCCGCTGGTCTTCATCACCAGCAACAACGAGAAGGACCTGCCCGACGCGTTCCTGCGCCGCTGCTTCTTCCACTACATCAAGTTCCCGGACGCGCAGACGATGCAGGCCATCGTCGACGTGCACTTCCCCGATCTGAAGAAGGAATTGCTCGCTGCGGCGCTGAAGAGCTTCTACGACGTGCGCAACCTGCCCGGCTTGAAGAAGAAGCCCTCAACGTCGGAGTTGCTCGACTGGTTGAAGCTGCTGGTGGCCGAGGACATTCCCGTCAGCGCATTGCACAGCGCCGACGACAAGGTGGTGGTGCCCCCCCTGGTCGGCGCCCTGCTGAAGAACGAGCAGGACGTGAGCTTGTTCGAGAAGCTGGTCTTCATGCAACGACAGAACCGGTAGCCGCGGCATGTGGCCCGAGCCGATCGACTTGCACGGCCAGCAGGCGAGGTCCCGGCCGCTGTCGCGGGACCATCACGATGCGCTGGTCGACGCCGTGCGCGACGGTGAGTTGTGGAAGCCTGGTACACCAGCGTGCCGTCGCCCGAGGGCATGCGCGCCGAGATTGAGCGCCGCCTGTCGCTGGCGACGATGTGCCCGTTAATCGTCTTCGACACGGGCGGCCGCGTCGTCGGCATGACGACCTACATGAACACCGACGCCGCGAACCAGCGCGTCGAGATCGGCAGCACTTGTTACGCCGCGAGCGCGTAGCGCATCCCACTGAACACCCAGTGCCTGCTGCTGGCGCATGCGTTCGAGGCACGCTACAGCATCACGGCGGCCGAGTGGCCGACGGTGCGCGCGCACCTGGACTGGCAACTGGCCAAGCCGCGCTGAGGGCGCCGGTCTCGGGTACCCTTTGCGGCGCATGCACCCGACACGCCGCGCACTGCTCGTCGCCAGCCTGATGCCCGCCGCGCCCCCCGCCCTGGCCGACGTCTCGCCCGCACGCTGGCGTCCTACTACGAACGCCACATGGCGCTGCTCGGCGGCGTGGCCCATGGCTGGACCGGACGCGGCACGCCGCGGCCGCTGCTCGATGGCGTGCAGCAGGTCGGCGTAGGCAAGAACGCCTGGTTCGCGTTGCGCACGGACGGCACGCTGTTGCGCTGGGTCGACGATGCCCGCAGCGCGTCGACGCTGATGCGCGGCATCGCGCGCTTCGCCGCCGGTGACTCGGGCTGGTTCGCCATCGACGCCGACGGCGTGCTCTGGCACGGCGGCAGTGCGCCGGCACGCGTTGCTGCCAACGTGGTCGATGCGTGCATCGGCGACGGCGCCGACTACTTCGTGCAGCGCGACGGCACGCTGCAGGTGCGCGGCCTGGCGCACCGCGGCCAGTACGGCGACGGCGAGCTCCAGGCGCGGCCGGGCTTCGTCGCCACCGCGCACGACGCGGTGGCGGTGCGCGCGCACACCGGCCACGCCCTCTACCTGCGACGCGACGGCGTCGTCATGGGCACCGGCGGCAACCGTTTCGGCCCGCTGTCGTCGCACGGCCTGGGTGACATGGCTGCGCGCTGGGGGGC
>JAABTC010000031.1 GCA_011390055.1 Burkholderiales bacterium
ATGCTGTGCCAGATATTAACGGCACGAAACGCAGCGCTTCGTGATGGCGCCGAGGCCAGCCGTCGGCATCGCGGTCGACGACCACCAGCACCTGGCCGGAACCCTGCGGATCGCGCATCGGCGCCACCAGCCGGCCGCCCACCGCCAGTTGCTCGAGCCAGTCGGGCGGCACGTCGTCGCCGCCGGCGGCGCAAACGATCGCGTCGTACGGCGCGTTCGGGGGGTGGCCATGGCGTCCGTCGCCGTAGACCAGCCGGACGTTGCCGCGCTCGGTGGCCGCCAGGTTCTCACGCGCCTTGTCGTGCAGCGGCCGCAGGCGCTCGATCGAGATCACCAGGCTCGCCAGGCGGGCCAGCAGCGCGGCCTGGTAGCCGCATCCCGTGCCGATTTCGAGCACGCGCCCGAGGCGACCGGTGCGCCAGGCCTGGCTGTGCTCCCGGGCTTCGAACAGCAGGGCCAGCATGCGCGCCACCACCGACGGTTTGGAGATGGTCTGCCCCAGCCCGATCGGCAAGGATGTGTCTTCATAAGCCTGCGCCACCAGCGCCGTGTCGACGAAACAGTGCCTTGGCACGCTGGCAAACGCCGCCAGCACCGGCTCGCAGGCGACGCCGTCGGCGCGCAGACGCTCGACCATGCGGGCGCGCACCGCAACAGTGTCCAGCCCGAGCCCGAGGCTGCCGCCACCTGCTTCCGGCATCGACTTGCGGGCCGGTTTCGCGGCGCTCCGCAGGCTGGCCAGCGGCAGTGGGAAGCGGCGCAAAGGGGGGTTCACGGCGTAGCAGCAACAGCCAGCGCCGCGCGCCATCTGGGCAGCGCGGCGTGGTGGGTCAGGTCGACCTGAAGCGGCGTGATGGAGACGCAGCCGTTTGCGGTGGCGTGGAAGTCGGTGCCCTCGCCGGCCTCACGCACATCGCCCGCCGGGCCGATCCAGTAGATGGTTTCGCCGCGGGGGCTGGTCTGGCAAACCACCGGCTCGCTGGCATGGCGCCGGCCCAGGCGCGTCACCCGGCGAGGCAACGCCAGCGCATCGGCGCGGTTCGGAATGTTCACGTTCAGCAGCCAGGGGCGGTCGCCCACCGGCAACGCCAGCACGTCCTCGACGACCGCGCGCGCCACCGCCGCAGCCGCCGCGAGCTCGCCCCAGCCCTTCTCGACCTGCGAAAACGCGATCGCCGGGATGCCGAACAGGAACCCCTCCATCGCTGCCGCGACGGTGCCGGAGTAGAGAGTGTCGTCCCCCATGTTGGCACCGTTGTTGATGCCTGAAAGCACCAGATCGGGCCGCTGCGGCAACAGGCCCGTGAGCGCGACATGCACGCTGTCCGACGGCGTGCCATTGACGTAGCGAAAACCATTCGCGGCACGATGCACCGAAAGCGGGCGGTTCAGCGTCAACGCGTTGGAGGTGCCACTGGCGTTGGCCTCGGGCGCGATCACGTCGATCTCGCCCAGCCCCTGCATGGCCGCCACCAAAGCGGCCAGGCCCGGCGCCAGGTAGCCGTCGTCGTTTGCAATCAGGATGCGCATCAACCCATTGTAGGCAGCGCACCACCCCCCATCGATGCACTCGTGCGAAGCGTCACGATGCGCTAGAGTCGGCCGCCAGACGTCTGCGGGCAAGGCAGCCTTGGCGGCCTGGGGAGCGAGAACAATGACGGTGAAGGTCCTGATCCTCGAAGACAACCCCGTCGCGCGCAGCTTTCTCTGCCGCGTGGTGCGGGAAAGCTTCAGTGACAGCATCGGCATCACCGAGGCCGGCGACCTGGAAACCGCGCGCCGCCAGATCGGCATCGCCGGCGGAAGCAGCGGGATGCATGGGGTCGACCCCTTCAAGCTGATCCTGGTGGACCTGGAACTGCCCGATGGCAACGGCATGGACCTGCTGTCGGAACTGGCCCAATACCCCGCGACCAAGATCGTCACGACCCTGTATTCCGACGACGACCACCTTTTTCCGGCGCTGCAGCGCGGGGCCGATGGCTACCTCCTGAAAGAAGATCGTTTCGAGGTTCTGGTCGAGGAGTTGCAGAAGATCGTGCGCGGCCAGCCGCCGCTGTCGCCGGCAATCGCCAGGCGGCTCTTGACCCACTTCCGCCAGGGCAGCGACACCGAGCGCGGCACCGTGCACGGCGGCTTCACCCGACAAGGCGGCTTCGTCACGAGCAAGCCGGTGCCGCTGGTCGACAAGCCCCTCGACCACGACCGGCTCACACCGCGCGAGAGCGAGGTCCTGACGTACCTCAGCAAGGGTTTCACGATCAAGGAGATCGCGAACCTGATGGGCATCAAGTGGTTCACGGTCAACGACCACATCAAGTCGATCTACAAGAAGCTGAACGTCTCGAGCCGCGCCGAAGCGGCGGTGCTCGCCAGCAAGCAGGGCCTCGTGTAAGCCCGCGCCAGCACGGAGCGCCGGGGTGCCCATGTCTGCCCTGCCCCCGACCGCCGACTTCCAGGTCACGGCCCCGGCCGACGCGCAGCGCAGTCCGGCTGCCAGCCACGATGGGCAGGGCGAGATCATTCCGGAAGGCCCGGCGCACACTGCACGCTGGATCGGCTGGCGCCTGCGGGTTCTGTTGCTGGCCGCGCTCACCGGCTGCCTGCTGCTTGCGATCCTGGTGCGCGTGCTTGCTGGTGTGCCTGCCCTGCCGCTTGAACTGCAGGGCAACGACGCAGGCATCCTGTCGCTCACCGACACCAGCGGCTCGCCGCGCGCGGTGCGCACGCTGATCGATGCCGAGGGCGTGCAAACGCCGATCGACGCCCTGCTGCTGCAACGCTCGGCGCGCTGGCTGAGCAGCGACGCCGAGCGCGTCTGGCACGCCGCGCAACACGATGCGCTGGCCCGCGCGCTGGCACTCGGCAACGTCCAACTGCAGCTCGACGAAGGCCAGGTCGTCAGCGTTGTGGCGCAGCCCCATGGCGTGGCGGGATTGGGACCGATGTTCTGGCTTGCCAGCGCGCTGTCGTTGCTGCTCTACGGCGTGACGATGGTGGTGGTCTTGGTGCGGCCGGTCTTGCGCAACGGTCTGTACGCGGTGATGGCCCTGTCGCAGGTCGGCAATTTGTTGTTCGTGGCCGCCGAGTCGATGCCGCTGCTCGGCTGGCCGCCCGGCTTCATGCACTGGGATTCGGCATTGCGCTGCACCTTCGACCTGGCCACCGCCGCGGCGCTGGTGCATGCCACCGGCATCCATCCGCGGCGTCTGCCCGGTTCGCCCGCGCGGGCGCTGCTGGCGTGGGGCGCAGCCAGCGCCCTGGTGGCGGCGCTGTTGCTCACGGCCTTGCCGAACGTCTGGTGGTGGACCCAGGGCGTGACGCTCGCCTGCGGCATGCTCGCGCTGCTGCAACTGGGCTGGGTGCAGCAGCTGCAGCCGCACCCGCTCGCGGCGGTGCTGTGGCGCTTTTGCGCGCTGATGGGCGGCACGCTGCTGTTGCTGACGCTTTCGATCGCGGCACTGGGCGAAGTGACCGCCCGCGGGGGCCAGGCGGTGATGGTCGGCGCGTCGGTCTGGGTGGTTTTCGTCGCGTCGATGCTGCTGCTGCTGCCGTTCCTCGCGCGGACCCAGCAGCTGATGCGCGAGTTTGCGCTGCTGGCGGGCGTCAGCGCCTTGGCGACGTCGCTCGATCTGCTCTTCGTGGCGGCCTTCTCGCTGGGCAACCTCGCCTCGTTGGCACTGGCCTTGTTCATAGCGCTCGGTGTCTATGCCGGGCTGCGCCAATGGCTGCTGAACCAGGTGATGGCGCGTGAGCGCGTGACCACCGAGCGCATGTTCGAGCACCTCTACCGCATCACGCGCCAGGTGCAGTCACGACCGCAGTCGCTCGGCGAACAGCTCCCGCGCTTGCTGCGTCAGATGTTCGAGCCGCTCGAGCTGCGCCAGCTGGCGCGTCGCAGCAGCCATGCGCGGGTGGTCGGCGACGGTACGAGCCTGCTGGTGCCGGTCCCGCAGGTTTCGGCCGACGCCACGCCCAAGGTGATCTTGCTCGGCTTCGCGCAACGCGGGGCGCGCATGTTCACCGCCGACGATGCGCGGCTGGCCGACCGGGTGGTGGATCTGCTCGCGCGCGCGCTGGCTTTCGACCAGGCGGTCGAGCGCGGCCGCAGCGAGGAGCGTGTGCGCATCGCCCAGGACCTGCACGACGACATCGGCGCCCGTTTGTTGACCCTGATGTACCAGGCGCCGACGCGTGAGATGGAAGACTACCTGCGCCACACGCTGAAGGACCTGAAGACGCTCACGCGCGGACTGGCGGCCGCCAACCACCGCCTGTCGCACGCGGTTCCCGAATGGAAAGCCGACCTCACGCAGCGCCTGGCGGCGGCCGACTGCGACGTTGACTGGACCTTCACCTGGGACAACGATCTGGAACTGGGCATCGTGCAGTGGTCGGCGATCACGCGTGTGCTGCGCGAGCTCGTCAGCAACACCATTGCCCATGCGCAAGCGCGACGCATGCAGATCGACGGCGTCCTGGAAAACGGGATCCTCACGTTGACGGTGTCCGACGATGGCTGCGGGCGCGAGCCGCAGCTTTGGGCCCATGGGCTGGGCCTGGGCGGCGTGCGCAAGCGCGTCAAGCAACTCGGGGGGCACGTGCAGTGGAGCGAGGCCCGGCGCGGCGGGATCGTCTGCCGGGTGGTGGTGCCGTGCAAGGCAGAACCGCCACTCGATTGAAACGGGGAAGCCACCTGCCGCGCGGCTGCCACCGCAGCCGGACGCAGGCGCACCCGCCTACGCCCGTGGGGCGCGGCCCGCACCACACCCGCGCGCGATCAGCGCGCTGGGCCGGAAGGCGTCTCGCTGTTGCAGGACGGTGCGCAGACCATCTCGGTGCGGCTGAGCACGCGACGCGACTTCAGCTGTCCCGGCTGCCGGTGCTTGCCGCAAAGGAAGCAGGACCGTGTGTTGCCGGTGCCGAGGAAGGGCGAGCCCGTCGGTTTGGCCGAATAGCGCAAGCCATCGCCGGAAAGCTTGGGGGAGATCACTTTGGTCATGCCTGATTGTCGCCGTTCTCCGGCCCCTTCGTGAATCGGCAAAGTCCGGGGTTGCCATTGCGCGCCCGCTGCGCCAAGCACGGGCGGCCGAACGCCCCGCACGGCCTCAGCGGAACGATGGCCGCACCAGGCGGTCGGACGGGTCGACACGCGCGTCGTCGTCGAGTTCGATCGCCACCTGGGTGCAGACCGCGCGGCACAAGGTGGCCACGCGCTCGCTCTGCAGGCGGTAGTAAATCTGCGTGCCCTCGCGCCGCTTGGACAGAACGCCGCTGCGGTACAACGTGTTCAGGTGCTGCGACATGTTGGGCTGGGTGGTTTCGATGTTGCCCAGCAACTCGCTGACGTTCTTCTCGCCGTTGCAGACCGCGCTGATGATCTTCAGCCGGATCGGTGTCGACAACAAGGCAAACAATTCTGCGACCGAGTCGAAGACCCGGTCTTCGCTGTTCTGCAGAGCCGGCTGGGCGGGGTCATGCAAGTCGTGTTTCACCATCGCCGATTGTAGAAGCAGCCAAGGCGCCGCCCCCGCCGGCCAGCTCGAACAAGCTCGTGGCCTCGAGATCGAGCACCTCGGTGCCCTGCTGGTTGAACAGCTGCCAGCGCCAGCGCAGGATGCCCAGTGCGGGTTGGCGACGCGACACGCGGATTTCGATCACCGTGGCACGCAAGGAGAGCGCGTCGCCGGCCCGCACCGGATACGGCCAGCGGATCTTCTCGACCCCCGGCGAGGCAAACGACTCCGAGCCCTGGAGTGCCGCCTCGACGGCCAGCCGCATCGCCATCGCGCAGGTGTGCCAGCCGCTGGCGATGAGACCGCCGAACCGGCCTTGTTCCGCGGCCGGCGCGTCGGTGTGAAACCACTGCGGGTCGTAGGCGCGCGCGAAGGCCAGCAACTCGGACGTCTCGAGCCGGTACGGGCCCGCCTCGATCACCTGGCCGGCACGGAAGTCGGCGAACTTCATGCGGCGTCGGCCGCCCGACGCAACCAGGGGCTGACCCGGTAGCGCTCGCCGCGATGGTGTGCATCGAGCGCGTCGAGCAGCCGCACCACTTCGCCGGCATGCCAATCGGCCAGCCATTCGAACGGGCCGGCCGGGTAGTTGACGCCGAGCTTCATCGCCGCGTCCGCCGCGTCGGGCGCGCACACGCCCTGCTGCACCGCGTCGGCGGCTTCGTTGATCAGCATCGCCAGCGTTCGCGCGACCACGAGCCCCGGCGTGTCGGCCAGGCGCAACGGTGCAAACCCGAGCGCGGCCAGCCAGGCCGGCGCCTGCGAGCGCCAACCTGCACCGGCCTTGGGCGCCAGCGTGAACGCCAGTGCGGCACCGCGCGCAGGCGGCAGACGCACCGGGCGGTCGAACACCGCGACGTCGAGGCAGTCGAGCACACGCGCCATCTCGGCCGCAGTGCGGCCGTCGGTGAGGACCAGGCGTGCGCCGTCGATGGCCAGGCCGCACCAACCGCTGTCAAGCACCCGCCCGGGGCCCCACCCTTGGGGCGCCAGCGTGGCCGCCGCGGCAGCCTCGAGTGCGTCGGCAATGGCACCCTGGCCATGCACGCTGACGGCACCCGCACTGACCGGTGCGTCGTGCAATGCCACCGGCAACGCCGGCGCCCCGACCGCCTCGCCCTGGTAACGGTAGAAGCCGCGCCCGCTCTTGCGTCCGAGCAGGCCGCCTTCGACCATGTCGCGCTGCACCAGCGAGGGCTGGTAGCGCTTGTCCTGGAAATTGGCCTCGTAGACCGCCTGCGTGACCGCGAAATTGGTGTCGTGGCCGATCAAGTCCATCAGCTCGCACGGCCCCATGCGAAACCCCGCCGCGCGCAGACAGCCGTCGAGCACCTGCGGCGTGGCCGCCTGCTCGTGCAGCAGGGCCAGCGTCTCGGCGTAGTACGGGCGCGCGATGCGGTTGACGATGAAACCCGGCGTCGAGCGTGCATGCACCGGCGTCTTGCCCCACTGCCGGGCGAGCTCGAACACCGCTGCGGCGGCGGTCTCGTCGGTGTGCAGGCCCGAGACCACCTCGACCAGCTTCATCAGCGGCACCGGGTTGAAGAAATGCATGCCGACCAGGCGGCCTGGGTGCTGCAACCCGTGGGCCATCGCCGTCACCGAGATCGACGAGGTGTTGGTCGCCAGCACGCAATCCGCACCGACCAGGCTTTCGAGCTGCCGCAACAGCGTTTGCTTCGCAGCCAGGTCTTCGACGATGGCCTCGATGACCAGATCGACGCCCGATGATTCCTCCAGTGCCACCAGCGGTTCGATGCGTGACAGCGTCGCCGCGGCGACGTCGGCCGCCAGCTTGCCTTTGGCCACCAGCCCCTCGAGCGTCGCGCCGAGCCGGGCCATGGCTTGTTGCGCTGCGCCCGGGCGCGCGTCGAACAACGCCACCGCATGGCCGGCCTGTGCCGCCACCTGCGCGATGCCGGCGCCCATGATGCCGGCACCGACGACCAGCACGCGACCGCCTTGCAACGGGCGCGGCGTCATGACCCGGCCCTCCATGCGGCCGGCCGCTTCTCGAGGAAGGCTGCGAAGCCCTCACGTGCCTCGTCGCTGCCGCGCACGCGCGCGATCGTCTGTGCGCACAGCTCGCGCACCTCGGGCGACACGGGGCCCGCCGGGCAGCCGGACAGCCGGCCGAACAGCTGCTTCAGCTCGCGCTGCGCCTGGGGCCCGGCCGCGATCAGCGCATCGACCGCCTGGTCGAGCACGACATCGAGCTGGTCCAGGGGTGACACGGTGTGCACCAGGCCGATCTGGCGCGCTTCGTCGGCACCGATGCGCACCGCGGTCAACGCCAGGCGCTGGGCCTGGCGCGCGCCCACGGCGTTGATGAGGTACGGCGCGATCACCGACGGCAGGATACCGAACCTCGACTCGCTGACCGCAAAACTGGCAGTGTCTGCGGCCACCGCGATGTCGCAAGCACAGGCCAGGCCCACCCCACCCCCCAACGCGGCACCCTGCAGGCGCGCGACGGTGGGCTTCGGACATTGCTGCACCCTTGCCATCATCGACGCGAAGCGCCGGGCGTCGTCGACGTTCCATGCCAGCGAGGCCCGGCTGGCGCGCTGCATCCATTGCAGGTCGGCGCCGGCGCTGAAGTGCGGCCCGGCACCCGCCAGCACGATGACCCGCACCGTGTCGTCGGCGCCGAGGGATTCGAAAGCTGCATCGAGTTCGGCAACCATCGCCTCGTCGAAGGCGTTGAAAACCGCCGGCCGCGCCATCGTCACCTGCGCCACGCCGGCGCGGCGGGTCGAGACCTCGAGCGTTGAAAAGGCGATCGGCATCAGTAGGTCTCGAGGTGCAGACGCGCCTCACGCTGCAGCGTGGGCGCCAGGGTGGCCCAGTCGAGTCCGGCCTGCTGCGCCACGTGGCTCAAGGCGGCCATCACGCCCTCTTCCATGCTTTTCAGGCCGCACACGTAGAAGTAAGCGTCGGCATCGGCCAGCAACGCCGCCAGGTCCGCCGCACGATCGCGCATCTTGTCCTGCACGTAGCGCTTGGGCTGGCCCGGCGTGCGGCTGAAGGCGAAGTTGATGTCGATGAAGTCCTTGGGCAGGTTCTGCAACGGCCCGAAGTACGGCAGCTCCTCCTGCGTGCGCGCGCCGAAGAACAGCATCAACTTGCCGCCTTCGAATTTTCCCGAAGACCTCAGGCGCCGCCGCCATTCGGTCATGGCCCGCATCGGTGCGCTGCCGGTGCCGGTGCAGACCATCACGATGGAGGAGCGCGGGTGGTTGGGCATCAGGAAGCTGGTGCCGAACGGGCCGATGACCTCGACGCGATCGCCGACCTGCAGGTCGCACAGGTGGTTGCTGGCCACGCCGCGCACCGGCCGGCCCTGGGGGTCTTCGAGCACCCGCTTGATTGTCAGCGACAGGTTGTTGTAGCCCGGCCGTTCGCCGTTGCGCGGGCTGGCCACCGAATACTGTCGCGCATGGTGGGGCCGCCCCTGCGCGTCCAGGCCGGGCGGCAGGATCCCGATCGACTGGCCTTCGAGCACCGGAAAGGGCAGCTGGCCGAAGTCGAGCACCAGGTGGTGGGTGTCGTACTCCTTGCCGACCGCGGTGACGCGCACGTTGCCGACCACTTGTGCGGTGATCGAGCGTGTCGCGGCCCGCGGACCGTAGAGGTTGGTGTACGGATGCGCGGCCGACCAGGGCGGCAGCGTGGCGTTGAACTGCGCCGCGGCCGCCACGGGCACGGTCGGCTGCGCTGAGACTGGGCCGCCGATCGGCTCCCCATCGGCCAGCGTTGCGCCAGGCTCGCTCGGCAGCGGCGCCGGAGCGTCGAGCGGCAGTGCCGCCGGCAACTCGTCCCAGCCGAACTGCTCGTCCACGCTGTAGGCCCGCGCCCGTGGCAGCGTGCGCCAGTTGTCGATCGAGCCGGTCGGGCAAGGCGAGATGCAGTCCATGCACAGGTTGCACTTGCTCGCATCGACAACGTAGTTGCGCGCGTCGTGCGTGATCGCCTGGGCCGGGCAGATCGATTCGCAGGTGTTGCAGCGGATGCAGATCTCGGGGTCGATCAGGTGCTGCTTGATGACCCCGGCTTCGGCGGGCGCGTTCATCGCTGACGCATCAGTTGAAACGAACGTACTCGAAGTCGATCGGCTGGCGGTTGATGCCCATCACCGGCGGCGCGATCCAGTTGGCGAACTTGCCTGGCTCGACGACGCGGCCCATCAGGCTCGCCACGTACGCGCGGTCCGACGCGGACGGCAGCCACTGGTCGACCTGCGCATTCCACTCGGCGTCGTTGAGCACGCGCCCGTCGGGCGACACCTTGACGCCGGCGAGCGCGCCGATGTTGCGATGGAAGGCCTTGTGCGGCACCGTGAGCCGGAACGGGATGCCGGCCTTCTCGATGACCTTGTTCCAGCGGTTGACCCCGGCCACGCTGTCACTGATGTAGTCGTCGCGCAGCACCTCGTTGAGCGCGTTGAGCATCGGCACCTGCTTGGCGACCAACTGGCCGCCCTTCGCTTCGAGGACCTGGTAGGTCTGGCCGCGCAACTGGTGGTCGTCCATGCGTTTGCCTTCCTCGAAGCGCCCCTTCAGGCCCGTCGAATAGAACGTCGCGGCGTTGCTCGATTCGTCGGAGCCGAACAAATCGATCGTGACGCTGAAATGGAAATTGAGGTAGCGCTGCAGCGTCGGCAGGTCGACGACGCCGGCCGCGCGCAGCTTGCTCACGTCATCGGTCTTCAACTCGTTCATCACGTTCACCGTGCGCTGGATCACGCGCGAGATGCCGCTCTCGCCGACGAACATGTGGTGTGCTTCCTCGGTCAGCATGAACTTGGTCGTGCGGGCCAGCGGGTCGAAGCTCGACTCGGCCAGCGCGCAGAGCTGGAACTTGCCGTCGCGGTCGGTGAAGTAGGTGAACATGAAGAAGCTCAACCAATCGGGGGTCGCTTCGTTGAAGGCGCCCAGGATGCGCGGGTTGTCGGCATCGCCCGAGCGGCGCTCGAGCAGGGCATCGGCCTCCTCGCGGCCGTCACGGCCGAAGTGCCGGTGCAGCAGGTAGACCATCGCCCACAGGTGGCGCCCTTCCTCGACGTTGATCTGGAACAGGTTGCGCAGGTCGTACATGCTCGGCGCCGTGAGGCCGAGGTGGCGCTGCTGCTCGACCGAGGCCGGCTCGGTGTCGCCCTGCGTGACGATGATGCGGCGCAGGTTGGCGCGGTACTCCCCGGGCACGTCGCTCCAGGCTTTCTCGCCCTTGTGGTCGCCGAAGTGGATCGCGCGGTTGGCATCGCCCGGGTTCAGGAAGATGCCCCAGCGGTAGTCCTTCATCTTGACGTGGCCGAACTGCGCCCAGCCCTGCGGATCGACGCTGACCGCGGTGCGCAGGTAAACGTCGTGGTCGGTCGAACCCTCCGGCCCGACATCGCCCCACCAGTTGAGGAAGTTCGGCTGCCAGCTTTCCAGCGCGCGCTGCAACGTGCGGTCTTCGGCCAGGTTGACGTTGTTGGGGATCTTCTCGGTGTAGTTGATGCTGCTCATGGTGTGCCTTGTGTTCAAACTCGGTTCCAGTCGAAGGCGGCTTTGTCGCCCGTGCCGTAAAGCTTGAGCGCGCCCTTCTCGCCGACGGCGTTGGGGCGCTGGAAGATCCAGTTCTGCCAGGCGGTGAGCCGGCCGAAGACCCGCGTGAACATGTTCTCGGGGCCGTTGAAGCGCAGGTTGGCTTCCATGCCGGTGAGCGCATCGGGCGACATCGACACGCGCTCTTCGATCGCGATGCGGATTTCGTCGGTCCAGTCGA
>JAABTC010000311.1 GCA_011390055.1 Burkholderiales bacterium
GGAGTGGAGCGTTCAAGGCGGAGGCTTTCGGTGGACGTGACTGTAAGCGGCGCGCCGGTGCGCCGTGCCGCGCGGTCGCGCCCGACGGCTTTGCGCCGAACGCATCAATCGAGCCCGCGCCCGGCACGGCCCCACGGCTCAGCCGTGCTGCGTGAAGACGGTCAGCACCCCGGTGTAGCCGTACAGGTGCTGGTGGCCGATCTCGCCGCCGGCGAAGAAGCCGACCAGGGGCACGTCGCCGAGGGCATGCTTGACGATCTGCAGCTCGGCCGACGGCGCACCGAAGTGCGGGCCGCCGCGGCCGGCGCAGCTCACGTAGACCGCCCCGGCGATCCGCGCGGTGGCGTCGACAGGCCCGCTCGCCATCGGCGCCGAGAACCCCGTGGCTTCCGGCTCGGCGTCGACGTCGGGCGCCAGGGCGTCTCGCATCTCGGCGCAGATGCGCACCAGGTCGCGGCGGGCCGCAGCCATGTCGCGCTGGCAGAAGGCCAGGTGCAGGCCGGTGTGCAGCAGTTCGGCCACCGCGACGCCATGCTGCGCGGGGTCGAGGCCGATCAGGTGGCGCACCCGCACGTCTTCACCGAACGCGCGCCGGGCCGCGGCCTGCGGGGCCGGGTCGGGCCGCCCGGCCGCCGCATCGGCGCCGCCGGTGGCGGCTGCGTCCGCATCGGCCGGGCCGCTCAGCCCGACCAGCGTGTTGCGCAGCGCGGCCAGGGTTTCGCGCGGCGCCTGGCCATCGAGCCCGAGGTCGCGCAGCAGGCAGGCCAACGCCGGTTCGCCGTCGAGCCGCGTCACGACGTTGCGTTCGCACGCGGTGATGCGGCGCAGCGGACCGATCGGCTGGCAGCCCTGGCTGACGCGCGACAACACCCCGACGTCGCGGCTGAAAGCCACGCCCGACAGGCCGCCCTCGAACACCCCGTTGGCGATGTGGCAGCTGCGCGTGCGCGACGACGCCAGGCCGCCGAACAGGTAGCCGCTGGTGGTGCGGCTGCTCATGTCTTCGAGCAGGCCGGCCAGGTCGTGGGCGGTGGCATCAGTGTGCACCATCGCGGTGTGCGCCTGGATGCGCGCGAGCGGCTGCGCGCCGGAGAAGACCTGGAAGCGGCCCACCGGCAGCGCCGCCAGCATCAGCACCAGCGCGGGTTCGTCGAAGTACTCGACGCCGCTCGCGGCCACCCCCACGCCGACCGCGCCGACCCAGGCCACGCCCGGCCAGCGATCGCGCAGGGCGGCGTACAGCGCCTCGGCCTGCGCCACGTAGTGGTCGCTGAAGTAGACCCAGCCGAGGGTCGGTGCGGCCGCTTCGGCGTGACCCGGCTCGGCCGGCTGGAGCTGCGCCGCGCACAGCGCCAAGGCAGCACGCCAGTCCGGATGCGTCGCGTGCGCGACGACGAAGCGCGGCACGGCGGCTCAGCGGGTGGCTTTGCGCCCGCCGCTGCCGCGTGGGCCGGCCGCGGCAGAAGACGCAACAGAGGCCGTCCTGGCGGTTTTGGCCGCCCGCACGACCTTGGCCGCACCCACCATGCCGCCGGCCACGCCGCCAGCGGCGCGGGCCATGCCGCTGGCCGCCTTCATCGGGGCCGCAGCAGCACTCTTGAAGGTTTGCTCGGCGGCATCGAAGCTCTGCTTGACCATCGCACCGGCCAGATTCTTGGCGCCGTCGGTGGCGCTGTCTTTCAACGCGCCGGCCGCAAGCTGCGTGAACTGCTTGGTCAGCGCACCCCACCACTGCATCGGGTCGACCACGCCCGCGGGCAGCGGCGAACCGGCGGCGGTGCTGCCAGCGCCACCCTTGCGCCCGGCTGTCTTCGAGCCGGACGCGGAGGGGGCCGCGGCAGTCGGCGCGGTCGAGGGGTCGCGCAGGCGCATCGAGTCGCGCAGGTCGCTCATCTGCACGTTCATCGTCTTCAGGGTCGAGAGCGTCATGCGCTGGACTTCGAGCGCCTGGATCGTCGCACCGAGCATGCGCGCGTTCTGCTCGAGCCAGAACTGCACCGTGCGCAGCTCCTCGATGCGCTTCTCGATCTCTTCGGGGTTCAGCGTGGGCGCCACCCACTGGCCGATACCCGGCAGCGCCGATCCGGCGTTCTTGACCAGGCCCTGCAGGAAGTCGAAGCCGGGCACGAGCTTGGCGAAGGCATTCGGATCGGTCATGGCGTTCCTCTACACGTTGGGGTGGGCGAGGCCATTGTGGGGGTTCTGCAGTTTGCGCTCAACGCGCCGGCTCGAAACGCAACACGCCGTCGCCCTGGCTGAAGCGCATGCGCGACAGCACGTCCATGCCGAGCAAGGGCGCGTCGAGCTGTGGCAGCACCGCCACCCGCAGGCGTTCGGCGCGCACCCCGCCCTGCAGCGCCACGTCGGCGCGCGAGCGCATGCCGACGACGCTGCCACCGGCGGTGGACGCCTGCAGCCGGCCTTCGTCGGGCAGGCCGGCGCGTTGGGCCAGCCGCTGCGGCAGGGCGGTGGTGCTGGCCCCGGTGTCGACCAGAAAATCGACCGCGATGCCGTTGACGCTGCCGGGCCAGTGGAAGTGGCCGTCGGCGCTGCGCCGCAACTCGATCACCCCGCTTTGCGCCTCGACCGAGAAGCGGGTCCGCTCGCGCTCGGCCAGGACCGCCTGGACGGCGACGAACACCAACGCGCCCAGCACCAGCCACAAGGTCGTCAGCTTGAACGTGCGGGAGAGTTCGCCCGAGGAGTTGCTCATGCTGCGACGATGCCACGAAACCGCGCGCCGCAGCGGCGGCGGGGCAAGCCCGGTGTGCGCCCGCCGGAGCCGCCTCTATCATCGAATGCATGCAACTGCCGTCCACCTCCTCGACCTTTTCGCCGCTCATCAACGACAGTTTTCTGCGCGCCTGCCGGCGCGAGCCGACGCCGCACACGCCCATCTGGCTGATGCGGCAGGCCGGGCGCTACCTGCCCGAGTACGTGGCCACGCGCGCCAAGGCGGGCAGCTTCATGGGCCTGGCCACGAACGTCGATCACGCCACCGAGGTGACGTTGCAGCCGCTGGCGCGCTACCCGCTCGACGCAGCGATCCTGTTTTCCGACATCCTGACCGTGCCCGACGCGATGGGCCT
>JAABTC010000312.1 GCA_011390055.1 Burkholderiales bacterium
GCAACCCCGTGGCAGAAGTGAGGGTGCGCCTGGTACGGTGATCGGGCGGCTGGGGCTGGCTTGGTCTCGAGCATGGTGGTCGCGGTCGCAGCAAACGTCCCAGCCACGACCAAGGTGCCCGTCGGGCTGGTGCCATGACCCCACAATCGAGAACCACCATGAAGATCCTGCTTGCTGTCGACGGCAGCACGTTCACTAAGAAGATGCTCGCCTACGTCGCGGTGCATGACGAGTGGCTGGGCGCGCGCCATCAGTACACCGTGGTTCATGTGGTGCCGAAGATCCCGCCGCGCGCGGCGTCCTTTCTCGCGCGAGAGGACGTCGACGCCTACTACGCCAACGAGTCGGAGAAGGTGTTCAAGCCGATCCGCACCTTCTTCGGCAAACACGACCTGCGGGCAGAGTTCGCCGGTGTGTCGGGGCATGCCGGCGAGACGATCGCCAAGCTGGCCGACCGCGGCTCGTTCGACCTGCTGATCATGGGATCTCACGGGCACGGCCAACTCGGCAACCTGGTCATGGGATCGGTGGCGACGCGGATCGTGGCCGGATGCCGCGTGCCGGTTCTGCTGGTGCGCTGAACGGCCGCGCCGTGCAGGCGACGAGGTGGTGCCTCGTGACAAGCTGCTGTTGTCAGGCCGGCCAGCCCAGCGTGGCGAAGTGCACGACCCACTCGCGCTGCGGGTCGACCCCGATCAGCGCCGCCGCTTCGTCGTCGTAGAACGCGCCGATGGCGCACACGCCGAGGCCGAGCGCCCCGGCCTGCAGGTACAGCCGTTCGCCGGCCATGCCGGCCTCGAGGAAAGCATGGCGATAGCCCCTTGCCGCGCCCATCGCATCGGCGGCGAACGCGCCGCGGTCGATCGCGATCACGATCACCGCCGCCGCATCGCCGGCCGCGTCCTGGTCGAGCGCGGCCGCTCGCGTGCGGGCGCGCGCCGCCGGTGCGGCCGACGGGCTCGCGTGCAACACGTGCGCCGCCGCGTCGTAGCGCCAGGCGCCAGCGGCCAGGCCCTGCACCGCATGCGAGACGAGGTGCAGCCGCACGGCGCCCGACAGCCACGCGGCGGGACGTGACATCGCGGCGAGCAGTTCCGACACGGTCTCCAGGGCCAACGGTCTCGACCGGTAGCGCCGCACCGAACGACGCGCGGCGATCACCGGTAGCGGGTCGTAGAACGCTTGCAGCGGTCGCGGCAGGGCCATGGCAGGCACGACGAGGAGCCCGGGCGCAACGGTTGCCGCTGCGGGGGCAGCCGGCGGCAGCGTTTCGCCTGAGGCGACGGCGCGCAGCGAAGTCGCGCGGTGCACGGCCTCGGTGATGCCCCTTCCCGCTGCCGCTGCCGGCGTGGCAGCGCGCAGCCGCGCAGCCGCTGCCGCGTCCGGCCTGTCGATCCGGCCCTGCGGCGCGGTCCCGGGCTCGTACAGCCAGGCCAGCGCCAGCACGCCCTCCTCGCGCTCGTCGATCCCCAGGGCCACGGCGAGCGGCGACTCGTCGAAGCCGCTCGACAGGCGCAGCGGAATGCCGAGCGCAGCGGCCGTGGCGCGCAGGTTCTCGAGCAGGTGACCCAGGTCGGCCAGCACGTAGCGATAGGTGCGATCGCCATACTTGTACGCGCTGCGGCGGAACACCGCGGTCGCGACGATCGCACCGGCGGCGTCGTCGGGCATGGCCGCCGCTACGGCGGGCGGCAGGCCCGTGTGCAGCGCGCGCAGGCCGCCGCCCGGCACGTCGTGGTGCCACAGCCCCGCCGCCACGCCGTCGATGCCTCGCGCCGCCACGTACAGCTCGGTGGCGAACAACGCCCCCGACGAGGGTGCGGCGCGCAGCTGCAGCCCGCCGCGTTCGGCCGTGACGCCCGCGGCATGCCAGAGCAGCGTCGCCAGCGCCTGCGCGTGCAAGGCCGGGGCCTGCCCCGGCGCCCTGGGCCAGGACGGCGGCAGCGCCAGCAACGCGCGGTCGCGCAAGGATTTGAACGGCGGCGGTGCGCCGCCCCAATCTGTCGCCGGCGCCCGCCCCAGCACACCCGCGCGCGAGTGCGACGAGTGCGCATGAAACGCCTCGATCAGCGCCAGCCCCAGGTCGCTGCCGGGGCCAGCGCCCGCGCCCACGCGCAGCTCGGTGCGGCCGTGCCGCAGGCCAAGCCAATAGGCGCCACCGACGGCCAGGCCCAGCCCCGCCAGCGCCAGCGCGCCCGCCGCCGGCCGGCGGCCCGCGCCAGCCGGTGGCACGGCGGGCCGCCGGCGCAGGTGGGCCCACAGCGTGCGCAGGTTCAGCGTCAGGTGCACCGCCAGCAGGAGCAGCGTCGCGTAGCCGAACACATAGTGCCAGTCGAACACCGGCAGCTGCTGGTTGGCGACCCAGAAGATGCCCAGCCCGGCGGTTGCGCCCAGGTAGACGAGCAGCAGCAGGCTCGACCAGGCGTTGAGCACGGTGCGCCCCGGAAGCCGTCCGCGCCACGCCAGCACTGCCGCGGCCAGCGCGGCCAGCAGCAGGGGCAGCAACACCCAGGCGAGCTTCATCGCGATTCGACGCCGGGGGCGGGCTCGGGCTGCCTCGGCCGGTCCTCTGCCGCGCGATCGCACCCATGCGCGCACCAAGCCTCGCACCACTGCTCGATGGCGGCGCGCACCTCCGCCGGGCGCTCGGTCAGCGGCCAGTGCTGGCAGGCTATCGTCGCCAGCGTCGCCTCGGGCAGGCGTGCCAGCACGGCGCGCATCACAGCCGCATCGGCGAAGGTGGCCCCGTCGGACAGCAGCGCCAGCACAGGCAGCCGAAGCGTCGCCGGGTCGGCCGACGGGCGGAACATCTCGGCCAGATCCTGCAGGTAGGTCGCGCTGCGCGTGTGGCGCAGGTCGGCGCGCGTCGAGCTGTAGCGACGCACGAAGGCCGCCTCGGCGGCGGGCGACGCCAGCGCGCGGCGGGCGAGGATGTCCAGCGCATGCAGGTCCAGCGGTTCCAGGCGGCGCCGGCGCAGCCCGAGCGCGTTCAGGCCCCGCACCCCGCGTGCTGCCGCGTGCAGCAGCGGCGCACAGGCCGCCAGCAGCCGCCAGCGGCCGTGCAGCGCCTCGCGAAAGACCGGGT
>JAABTC010000313.1 GCA_011390055.1 Burkholderiales bacterium
CGTCGAGCTGCGGGCTGAGATGGACTTGGTTTGCGCACTGACGTCGTGTTCGGCGGAGCAATCGAACAACGGCAGCTTCAAGCCGATCGACTTCGAGATCCTCACGCCGGCGCATTAGTGGCTCACGCTGCGCGGGTGGCGGTCAAAATGGGGCATGCCAGATCCCGCCGACCCGCTCGACCGCGCCGAGTACATCCCCTTCGAAGAATTCCGCAACGGCCTGCCGTACGGCCGATTTCGCGTGATCGTGAACCCTGCCCTGGCGGTGCCTTTCGTCGCCTTCCACACCCGGGCCACGCCGGTGGCGCTGGCGTTGATCGGGCCGGGCGTCGGGTTGGCGCTGCTGGGGCACGCGATCATCGGCGCTGTGCTGGTGGCCGCGGGCGTGCTGCTGCGGCGTCTTGTCAAGACGCAGGCGCCGCGCATCCTGCTGCACCTGGCCACGCGCGTGGCGTCGATCTACGAAGCTGCCGCCGAGCACGGTGTGATGGAAGTGCGCCGCGCGTGAGCTGGCGCGGCTGTGCGTACGCTCAGCCGTTTTGCCAGCACTCCACCAAGGCCCGCGCGCGCGGCGTGACCTGCGCGGCGCTGACGCCCGGCGCATAGAGCGAGCTGCCGGTGCCCACCCCGGCCGCGCCGGCCTGCTTGAAGGCGGCGATGTTGTGCGCGCCGATGCCGCCCACCGCGAACATCGGCAGCGTGGCCGGGAACACGGCGCGCCAGGCCTTCATCACCGGCGGGCCGAGCATTTCGGCGGGGAACAGTTTCAGCGCTTGAGCGCCGGCGGCCAGCGCCTGGAAACCTTCGCTGGGCGTCGCCACGCCGGGCATCGACACGAGGCCCAAGGCGCGGCTGCGCTGCACCACGGCCAGGTCGAAGTTCGGTGACAGCACCAGCCGGCCACCGGCGGCGGCCACGCGGTCGACGTCGTCCGCCTGCAGCACGGTACCGGCGCCGATCAAGAGCGTGCTGCCGAACTCGCGCGCCAGCAGCGCGATGCTTTCGAGGGGCGCGGGTGAATTGAGCGGCACCTCGACGATGGCGATGCCGCCGGCCTGCAGTGCGTGCCCGATGGCCAGCACCTCGCCGGGGGTGATGCCGCGCAGGATGGCGATGACGCCGTGCAGGTCGCCCAGGGCCTTCATGCGCCGCTCCCGACCAGGCCGGCGGCTTGCGCCAGGCGCCACTGGCCGCGTGTGGTGGCGTCGGCCGCCGCGCGCGTGGTGACGAGGCCCGCCTCGCGCAGTGCGACTTCGTAGCGCTCGGCCAGGGCTGCGTCGCCGAGCACGGTGACGACCTCGGGTGCACCGTCTCGCGTGGCACTGCCGATCTCGATGCCGATCAGGAGGCCCGACAGGAAATCGGGCAAGGCGGCTGGCGGGTACCGGTTCATCAGGCCGGCGGTGCGTGCCGCAAAGATCACGTGCGTGGCCTGGGCATGCTCGGCCAGGCCGAGCCGCACGCCCTCGAGATAGGACTCGGAGGCCTCGAAGGCCTCGGGCACAGCCGCGTCGAATTCCATCCCGCGACCGAGGATGCTGTGCTGGCTGAGCACGGCGTACAGCTCACCCGTCAGGTAGGTGCGGAACGCGCGCACCTCGTCGGGGCGGTCGCCCATCCAGGCCCATTTGGAATGCGTGCCGGGCAGCAGGCAACACGCGCCCGGCGCCAGGCCGGCGCCCCAGAGCTGCGTTTCTTCGCCGCGCATCACGTCGAACTGCCCATCGCTGCCTTGGCAGCGTAGGCCCGGCGCGATGTGCAGCGTGGGCCCGGCTGCGAGCGCCACGGCGGTGAGCTGAAGCGCCGCGGCCTCGAGCGCGGCGGGGCAGGGCAGGTACGGCGCTTCCTGCCAACCCTGGCGGCTGCCGACCATGCCGCTGGCCACGAGCGGGCAACGGTGGGCGGCGATCCAGTCGCCGGCCAGCGCCATCAGGGCCGCTTCGAAGCGCCGTTCGACGATCGCCATCACGCCGCCAGGGGCCGAGCGCGACGCCAGCACGCTGCCGCCGTCGCCGAGCAGGCTGGCCCGCAGGTTGGAGGTGCCCCAGTCGAGCGCGATGCAGCGCGGCGGCGCGACGGTGTGGAGGGCTTGCATGGGGCGCATGTATAGCGCATCGGCGGCGCCCGCCAGCCCGCAGGGTGCCTCCGGCACGACGTTTGCCTCGCCTGCTGCACGCAAGTCAACCGGTTGCGGGCACCGCCCCTCGACCTCAACCTCCTGGAGTCACCATGGCCGAAATCTCGAACCTGTCCGACCTTTACATCGACGAACTCAAGGACCTGTGGTCCGCCAACGACCAGATGGCGCGCGCGCTGAAGAAGATCGCGCCCAAGGCGAGCCATCCCAAGCTCAAGCAGATGCTCGAAACGTCGCAGTCGGGCATCGCCGACCACACCAACCTGCTCAAGGCGCTGATCGCCAACCAGGACGAGACGGTCAAGAAGGAACACTGCAAGGGCATGGAAGGCCTGGTGGCCGAAGCTTTGAAGCACACCGTCGAGGAAGGCCCGGACCAGGGCCCGGTGCTCGACGCCGCCATCATTGCCCAGTACCAGCGCATGACGCATTACGGCCTCACCGGTTTCGGCACCGTGGCCGCGTTTGCCAAGGCACTCAAGCTCGCTGACGACAACAAGCAGTTGCGCGCCGCGGTGAAGCAGATGTACATCGCCGACGAGCTGATGACCGAACTGGCCGAAGCCGCCGTCAACGCCGACGCTGCCGACGAGTGAGTCGGTCAGCCTGTAAGCACGTCCGCGCGCGGTCCGGGAGGGCTGCGCGCACCGTTTCGTTTGAACCGCGTTCCGCGAATTAAGATCGACCGACCGGTCGGCCCTTCATGGAATCGCGGATGACAACTTCCCCACCCGACACTGCGCCGTTGCTGTTGGCAACGCAGGGCGCCGTGCGCGTGCTCACGCTCAACCGCCCCGCGGCACTGAACAGCTTCACCGGTGCCCTGCACGTGGCGCTGCGGCTGGCCCTCGAAGAAGCGGCTGCGGATCCGCAGGTGCGAGCGATCGTCATCACGGGCAGCGGCCGTGCGTTCTGCGCCGGGCAGGACCTGAACG
>JAABTC010000314.1 GCA_011390055.1 Burkholderiales bacterium
CTTTGCAGCCGGACTGACCGAAACATCACTTCTTGACTTCCTTGAAGTCGGCGTCGACGACGTTGTCGTCCCCCACACCGTCCTTGCCCGGTTTGGCCGAGGCCTGCGGCTGAGGCGGCTCGCCGGCGCTTTCGCCCTGGGCCGCTGCGGATTTCTGGACGTCGGCGTACATCTTCTCCGACAGCTTGTGGCTCGCCGCCATCATGGCGTCGGTCTTGGCGGTGATCTCGCCCTTGTCGTCGCTCTTCAAGGCCTCTTCGACCTCCTTGATCGCCGCCTCGATCTTCGACTTTTCGTCGGCCTCCAGTTCCTTGCCGTGCTCGACCAGGCTCTTCTTCACCGTGTGCATCATCGCGTCCGCATGGTTGCGCGCCTGCACCAGTTCGAGCTTCTTCTTGTCCTCGTCGGCATTCAGCTCGGCGTCCTTGACCATCTTCTGGATCTCGTCTTCCGACAAGCCCGAATTGGCCTTGATCGTGATCTTGTTTTCCTTGCCGGTGCCCTTGTCCTTGGCGTTGACGTGCAGGATGCCGTTGGCATCGATGTCGAAGGTGACCTCGATCTGCGGCAGACCGCGCGCGGCCGGCGGGATGCCTTCGAGGTTGAACTCGCCCAGCGACTTGTTGCCCGTCGCCATCTCACGCTCGCCCTGGTAGCACTTGATCGTCACCGCCGGCTGGTTGTCGTCGGCCGTGGAGAACACCTGCGAGAACTTGGTCGGGATCGTGGTGTTCTTCTTGATCATCTTGGTCATCACGCCGCCCAGCGTCTCGATGCCCAGGCTCAGCGGGGTCACGTCGAGCAGCAGCACGTCCTTGCGATCGCCCCCCAGCACCTGGCCCTGGATCGCGGCACCCACGGCCACGGCCTCGTCGGGGTTGACGTCCTTGCGCGGCTCTTTGCCGAAGAACTCCTTGACCTTCTCCTGCACCTTGGGCATGCGCGTCATGCCGCCCACCAGGATCACGTCGTCGATGTCGGTCAGCTTGACGCCCGCATCCTTGACGGCGATGCGGCAGGGCTCCATCGTGCGCTCGATCAACTCGTCGACCAGGCTCTCGAGCTTGGCTCGCGTGAGCTTGATGTTCAGGTGCTTCGGGCCCGACGCGTCGGCCGTGATGTACGGCAGGTTGACGTCGGTCTGCGTGGAGTTCGACAGCTCGATCTTGGCCTTCTCAGCGGCTTCCTTCAGGCGCTGCAGCGCGAGCACGTCCTTGGTCAGGTCGACGCCTTGGTCTTTCTTGAACTCGGTGACGATGTAATCGATGATGCGCTGGTCGAAGTCTTCGCCTCCCAGGAACGTGTCGCCGTTGGTCGACAACACCTCGAACTGCATCTCGCCGTCGACATCGGCAATCTCGATGATCGAGATGTCGAAGGTGCCGCCGCCGAGGTCGAACACCGCGATCTTGCGGTCGCCCTTGCCGTGCTTGTCCAGACCGAAGGCGAGTGCCGCCGCGGTCGGCTCGTTGATGATGCGCTTGACGTCCAGCCCGGCGATGCGGCCGGCATCCTTGGTCGCCTGGCGTTGCGAATCGTTGAAATACGCCGGCACCGTGATCACCGCTTCGGTGACCTCTTCGCCGAGGTAGTCCTCGGCGGTCTTCTTCATCTTGCGCAGCACTTCGGCCGAGACCTGCGGCGGCGCGAGCTTCTTGCCGCGCACCTCGACCCAGGCGTCGCCGTTGTCGGCGGCAGCGATCGTGTAGGGCATCAGGTCGATGTCCTTCTGCACTTCCTTCTCGCTGAACTTGCGTCCGATCAGGCGCTTCACCGCGTACAGCGTGTTGCGCGGGTTGGTGACCGCCTGGCGCTTGGCCGAGGCGCCCACCAGCACCTCACCGTCGTCCTGGTACGCAATGATCGAGGGCGTGGTGCGCGCACCTTCGCTGTTCTCGATGACCTTGGTGGTGTTGCCCTCCATCACCGCGACGCACGAGTTGGTCGTGCCGAGGTCGATGCCGATGATCTTGCCCATGGTGTGCTCCTGTGATTCTGAAAAAAATCTGCTGTCTTCGAGTTGTGGCTGAGTCGACCGCTTTCAAGGCCGGCGGATGGCGCTGGTCAATCCGTCTTGGCCGCGGCCACCGTGACCAGCGCCGGTCGCAGCACGCGGTCGCTGATGAGGTAGCCCTTTTGCAGCACCGCGACGACCGTGTTGGCTTCCTGGTTCGCCGGCACCACGCTGATGGCCTGGTGGTGGCGGGGATCGAACTTGGTTCCCGTCGGCGGTGCAATCTCAAGCACCTTGTTGCGCTCGAGCGCCGCGCTCAGCTGGCGCAGCGTCGCATGCACGCCTTCGAGCACCTGCGCGGTCGCGGCATCGGGCTGCGCGATGGCGGCTTGCAGGCTGTCCATCACCGGCAACAGGCTCTCGGCGAAGGAGTCGATGGCGAACTTTCGCGCCTTCGACATTTCTTCCTCGGCGCGCCGGCGCGTGTTCTCCGACTCGGCGCGGGCGCGCAGGAAGGCATCGTTGAGTTCGGTGTAGCGCCCTTGCAGCTCGGTCAGTTGCTGCTCGGCCGTGCTTTCCGTCTGCACGTCGGGCGCGGCATGGAGGTCGGGCGCGGCAGCGCCGCTCGTGGGATCGGTTTCCTGTGGATTCATGCTCTGGGGAGGACGCTGAAAAATCGAGGCTGGCCCGGAGTTGGGGACCAATCCCTCGGCTTCAAGAGGGGATTCGACGCGAATTTCAGTCCTTCGGGTCGTCGATCGACGCGCTCCAGCGCTGCCAGGCCACCTGGGTCCGCTCGATCGTGCGTCTGTCACGCTTGGTCGGTCGCCCCTGCTCGATCGCCAGGCCCGGGTCGGGCGCCAGGCGGCGTTGCAAGGCTGCGGCCTCACGCGCGGCCACACTGTCGGCGCTCTCCTGGTACAGGCCCTGAGCCACCGGCGCCGGTCCACGCTGCAGCGACAAAGCCAGCACGGTCATCTCGCGGCGTACCCCGCCATCGCTGCGCAACAGCAGCTTGTCGCCGGGGCGCAGTTCGCGCGACGCCTTCGCGGCCTGGCCGTTGACCTCGACCCGGCCACGGTCGACCGCTTGAGCGGCCAGCGATCGCGTTTTGA
>JAABTC010000315.1 GCA_011390055.1 Burkholderiales bacterium
CATCCTGCTGAACGCGCTCGGCGTCACCACGAAAGCGGGCACGCCGAAGGGCATCAAGGCAGCCCTGCAAAGCCGCGGTGTGGCGAAGTGGGATGAGATCAAAGCTTCGGCGCCGACCGAGGCTGAGGTGATGGCGCGCAACAACATCAGCGACGACACCGTGGAGGCGGCCGGGCAAGTCAACACGGAGACGCTGACGACGCGCGCTGAAGCGACCGCGCGTGCTGAGAGCGAGGAGTCGCTCGGCTCCCCGGATGCCGCCGACCAGATCGACGCGATGGTCGGCACTGACCAGATGGCGCCCTTCATCGACGACGTCACCGAGCAGCTCGTGCTCGACATGCAGACCGGCGTACGCGCCACCGACGACGTCACGCAAACCGCTCGCGACACGGGCATCGCCGCCCGCCGGGGCCAGCGCCTCTCTGCGCTCGCATTCGCCGGAGCTATGAAGAACATCCGCGAGAAGACGCCGCGCGTCACCTCGCGCTCGAAAGAGACGTTCGATCAGGAGGAGTGGCTGGCGGGCTGGCGCGGCGCCGTGCAAGCTGTGCGCGCGGCCGCGAACCGCATCAAGAACGGGGAGGGCCGCGGAGCCGCCGGCGTCGAGCGTGGCGACATGCTGTTCGAGCCCGTCATGCGAGCACAACGGCTCGCCAGCGCGCGCGCCCTCAGCGAAGGCCGGGTGCCGCGTCTGCAGCACCAGTTCTCCCGCGGCGAAGGTAAAGGCACGTGGATCGAAGACCCCGTGTACCTCTCAGTCGACCAGATCATCGACATGCTGCCGCCGGCGGTTGCCAAGCGCGCCCTGTTCGACCTCGACTACCGACTCAGCAAAGCCGGCGAAGGCATGAGTACTGCGGCCCGCGAAGCGCAATCTCAAGGCATCAGCGTGTTCCCGACGACGCTGGCGACGATGGCGCGCGCCGCCATGAAAGGCCAAGACCCCCTGCAGGGACTGAAGA
>JAABTC010000316.1 GCA_011390055.1 Burkholderiales bacterium
CGACCGAGCGCGTACGAGAAGACCCCAGAAGGCGAAGCGGTCATCGCTGAGATTGCCGCGGAGCTCGCGCGCCCGGAGACTCGTCGCGCCCTGCGCCTGCTGAACGACGCGCAAGAGCTCGCCTACGTCGCGTTCTCCATCGGCAAAGTCAACAAGGTCATGGGCGAGCTCGGCCGCCGCATCATCTCCGCAGTCGCCCGGCGCGGCATCGGCCAAGCGCCCTACGACCGCAGCTTGCTCGCGGCCGAGATCCAGTTCGCGCTCGAGACGGTGGAGCGGATGGCGATCGACGGTGGCACGTCGCTGGCGAAAGAGCTTGCTGACGAGCGACTCACCAACGGCCTGCTGTCGCTGCTCGGCGAGCCGGGCACGATGGTGATGCGCGCCGACGCGCGCGTGGCCGCCGCCGACGTTCGCCCTGCAGCCGTGAAGCGCGAAGAAGCGATCAACGCCGGCAGGCCAGCACCGAAGAACCCCGATGGCACGGTGAAGCAGCCCTCGAGCTCGCGGTCGAAGGAGTCGATCGAGCAGGAGAAGGAGCTGCGCGCGCAGCTCAACGCGGCCCGCAGTCAAGAGGCCGAGGAGATGGAGCCGCTCGTCATCGAAGCGACCGCTCAGCGGCAGAATCTGGGCGAGTTCGAGCAGACCGACCTGGGCACCGTCGAGGCGCTCCACGAGGTGCTCGCCGGGCTCGGCATGTTCCGCATCGGCGCGCACGTTGGCCGCGGCGTCATCAGCGACTTCGGCCAGAACACTCTGAAGCCGCATCAGGTGATCGCCTCGAGCGGCCTCTATATGGACACGGAGATGTTCGTCGGCGCCCTGAACCGTTGGGCGAACGGCGGCCAGGGCACGACGCCGCTGGCGGCGCGACTTGCACAGGATCTCGGCGTGGAGAAGGTCAGCGTCGAAGAGGTCAACCAGTTCGTCGGCTCCTGGTGGACGGCAATCGCCCGCCACGAGCAAGGCTGGGCCGAAGTCACTGATGGCGGCCAGCTCTCCCCTGAAGGCTTGCGCAGCGCGCTCATCGAAGGACAGTCGCGTGCCGCGATCGGCGAAGACGGGCCGCTTGACGCCGTCGCCCCGCTGAGCGAGCGCCAAGCTGATATGGCGATGGAGCTGCGCGAGTTCATCCGCGACGCCTACGCCTCGCTCGAGCGTTCCGGCGCCGACAGCGACGTGCTCGCCTACTACATGCAGAAGTTCGGCTTCCGCGACAGCGGCGACTTCGGCGGCGTGAAGCGTATCGACCCGAACCTGCCCCTGGCGACGCAGGCGACGATCTGGCGCTCCTACGAGATCGCAGACGGCTCCGTGCAGCACCCGCTCGACATGCTCGCCAACGTGCACAAGGCGGCGCAGGCGGCAATGGTGCGCCCGTCGATCGCGCAGACCACCACGGCCCTGCACGGTCGCAAGCCTGACGCCAACTGGGATGTCGCACGCCTGCGCGCCGCCGGCTACAAGCAACCCGCCGCGACCACCGAGATGAGCGTCGCCCGCTACCTCGACGGCAACTACTGGTATCCGCAAGAGATTTTCGAGCAGATCGCATACGTCGACTACTTCCTGAAGAAGACCGACCGTCCCGGCGGTGGCTTCATCAGCGATCAGGTCGCCGAAGTGGTGCTGCGCCCCTACGACATCGCCACCGGCATTCTGAAGTCGTCACAGACGGTGTGGAACCCTGCGCACCACGTCGCCAACGTGCTCGGCGAACACTTTGCGCTACTGCTCGCCGGCCGCAACCCAATGAAGTCGCCGCGCTCGTGGCCGGTGCTGAAGTCGCTCGGTCAGATGATGGACGCTGACGGCTCTGCGATCGACGCCTACCGGGCGATGACGGCCACCGTGAAAGAAGGCTCGCTGACGGCGGCCGGGCCGGGCGGCGCGTGGGATGGTGCCCGCGTGTCGATCGGTGGCAAGTTCGTGGATTTCACCCCGGAGCAACTCGGCCAGATGGCGCTGCAGGATGGCGTCGCCGTCACCGCGCGGCAGTCGAAAGACCTCGTCTTCGGCCTCGGCGACGACGTCGGCGGCAACGGCTCGAAGCTGTGGAAGACGATCACCAACTCCCGCCTGAACCT
>JAABTC010000317.1 GCA_011390055.1 Burkholderiales bacterium
CCTCCAGGCCCGAACAAGGTCGCGTTCCCGCAGGACTGGGCCAAGACCAAGATGTATGCCACGGTGGACCGGCCCGACACCAAGCAGTACCGCGAGTTCTACACCACGCAGGAGGTGCTGGACGCCGCGCGCGCCAACCGGCCCATCCCCGACGGTGCGGTGATCGTGTTGGCCGCCTACCTGGCGCAGCTCGACGCGAACGGCGTGCCGCTGAAGGACGCCAACGGACGCTTCCTCAAAGGCAGTCTGGCAGCGGTCAACGTGCAGCAGAAGAAGCAGGGCTACGGCGCCGAGATCCCTGCGTCGATCCGCAACGGCGACTGGCAGTACCAGTCGTTCGCGCCCGACGGCAAGGTCAACGACAAGGCCAACCTCACGGCCTGCTACCAGTGCCACCTGCCGTTCTCGAAGGACGAGTACCTGACCAACCTGGCCAAGCTCAAGGGCACCTTCCCGACCACCGCCCAGGCGGCGCCGGGCAGCGGCCCGACCGACGTCGGCATCGCGGGCTTCGCGTTCGGGCCCGGCACGCTCAAGGTCTCACTTGGCCAGACCGTCACCTGGACCAACACCGACGACACGCCGCACCAGGTCACGCTGGTGGGCGGCGATGCCCGGCGCAGCGACGTGATGCTGAAGGGCCAGCGCGCGACGATGCAGTTCGACGCGGCTGGCAACATCGCCTACATCTGCGGGCTGCACCCGACGATGAAAGGCACGATCGAGGTGGTCGCGCGGCAGTAGCCGGGCGCGGCGCGCCTCAGTCGTTCAAGCGCAGCGCCAGGACACGGCCGCTGCGCGGGTCGACGCTGCAGTCGTAGTTGAAGTGCTGCGTCGCGTCGCGCACGCTGGGCCGTGCGCGGCCCTGGCCTTGCAACGCCGCCGGACCGCCGGCGGTCTGGGCCAGACGGCGGGTTGCCGCATCGAACGCAATCTCCGCGACGCCAGGCCAACGTTGCTTGAGCGCGCGCGCCGCGGCCGACTCGCAGGCCCCCGGCGAGAGCTGGCTCAGGTCGGGCTCGACGGCGCGTGCCGGCAGGGCGGCCGCTGCATCGCCGCCGTCGCGCACCACCACGCCCGCCACCTCGCGCGACGCCGTGTCGAAGGTGCAGCTGTAGCGGAAGGTTCGCACCTGGTTGGCGTTGCGCCACTGGCCGCTGCCGCGCCAGGCGGTTTCGGCGGCATCGGCGGCACCGGGCAGCGAGGTGGGCGCGGCATCGAAGGTGGCACCCGTGCTGGCCGCCACCCCACGGTCGGTCAGCAAGGTGTTGCGCACGGCACGTTCGCAGGCCGAGGCGACGGCGGCGGGCGCCGTGGCAGCACGCGCCCAAGGGGCTGTAGCCGCCAGCACGGCGCCGGCAAACAATACGTTGATGGTGGCGCGGCCCATGCGCATCAGTGTAGGCCGCGCCGAGGTGTTGCGCTGTGCCCTATTTGGAGGGTGCCGCGGCCTGCGCACCCGGCACCGACGGTGCAGCACCCCAAAGCTGCACCAGACGCGCGTCGCGCCCGCAAGAGGTGCGGTAGTACTTGTAGCGCACCGGATTCTTCTTGTAATAGTCCTGGTGGTAGTCCTCGGCCGCATAGAAGGGCCCGGCGGTCGTGACCTCGGTGACGACCGGCTCCTTGAACGGCTTGCTCTTCTCCAGGTTGGAGCGCGATGCGTTCGCGATCGACAACTGGGCCGCGTCGACCGCGTAGACCGCGCTGCGGTAGGGCGAGCCGCTGTCGCAGAACTGGCGGTCCTTGGTGGTCGGGTCGATCGTGCGCCAGAAGTACTCGAGCAGTTGTTCGTAGCTCACGCGCTTCGGGTCGAAGACGATCTCCACCGCTTCGGCATGGCCGGTGACCTTGTTCGAGACCTGCTCGTAGGTCGGATTCGCCACCTTGCCACCGATGTAGCCCGACACGGTGCTGACCACGCCTGGCACCTTGTCGAAGTCGGACTCGACGCACCAGAAGCAGCCGCCCGCGAAGATCGCCTTCGACAGGCCGGCCGGGACCGGCGGGGTCTGCGTGCTGGTTTGGGCGCGGGCCGAGACCGGAGTCAGCAAGGCGCCGGTGCCGAGCACCAGGGCGGCAGCCGCCGCAAGCAGCCAGCGCCCTGTCGTCAGCGTGAGAGCCGGAACGGGCGAATTCATGCGGCCTCCGGGACGAACTTCAGCGCCACGCCGTTGTTGCAATAGCGCAGGCCGGTGGGCTTCGGGCCGTCGTTGAAGACATGGCCGTGGTGGCCGCCACACCGCGCGCAGTGGTACTCGGTGCGCGGCAGGAACAGGCCGAAGTCGCGCTTGGTCTGGAACACGCCGGGCAGCGTCGTGAAGAAGCTGGGCCAGCCGGTCCCGCTCTCGTACTTCATCTGGCTTGTGAAGAGCGGCAGGTCACAACCCGCGCAGTGGAAATGGCCGTTGCGCTTTTCGCCATTCAACGGGCTGGTGCCCGCCGGCTCGGTGCCCTCTTCGCGCAGCACCTTGTACTGCGCCGGCGTCAGGCGCTGGCGCCATTGCGCGTCGGTCAGCACCAGCGGCTGGATGCGAGGGGCGGCGCCAGGCGCAGCCGGCGCGGCAGCGGTGACGGGAGAAGCGGAGTGGACGGCCGTACCGGCCAGGCCCAGGCTCGAGAGCAATCCGAGCCAACGACGACGGGTCATCATGAGGATCCTTGGAAGACAGTTGAAGCAGGTGCCCTTCGGTCGCCGTCGGGCCTGCGAACCTTACAGCCTCTGCGGTCGGCGTGCAGGCAACGCCGTCACGCAGCGGCTGGCAAGCCGGGGGTGGTGGACCCGGCGCGTCGACCGAGGTTCCGCGCTGCCCCTTGTCTTGCGCGCGCGTCGTTCGCGGCGGCGGGTTTCAGGCCGCCTGGCGTGCCAAGCGCGGGTCTTGCTCTTCGAAGAATCCGGAGGGCACGGGCTCGAGTTGGCCGTAGTCGGTGGTGTCGCCCTCGGCCAGCAACTCCTGGATCTCGGCCACTGGCAGCAGCGTGCGGCCGCCCGGGCTGACCGGCGCCTGCGCCTCGGCTGCGGCAAGCGCGGCTTTCGGCAGGAACGCTTCGCGCA
>JAABTC010000318.1 GCA_011390055.1 Burkholderiales bacterium
TGACCTACATCGCACGCCGTGCTGCCGAGATGGCGGGTGCGGGCAATGCCAACGCCGACATCTTCGCCTTCGTGAAGGACGGCTTCACCAATGCGGCGATGGCCAAGGTCGGCACCAGCGCGATCGAGTCGAAGAAGCTGGGCTACCTGCTCGACAGCGACGTGATCGTGCCGCACAAGGACGAACTGCTTCACGTCGCCACCCAGCAGGCCAAGGCGATGTTCGCCGCCGGCTACCGACCGCCGGTGAAGCGCCTGTTCCCGGTGGCCGGCCGCAGCGCTGTCGCCACCATCAAGGGCCAGCTCGCCAACATGCGCGACGGCGGCTTCATCAGCGCACACGACTTCCACATCTCGGCCCTGATCGCCGACGTGGTCTGCGGCGGTGACATCGACGCCGGTTCGCTGGTCAGCGAGGAGTACCTGATGGCACGCGAGCGCAAGCACTTCTGCAGCCTGCTCGAACACCCGAAGACGCAGGAACGGATCATGGGAATGCTGTCGACCGGCAAGCCGGTGAGGAATTGATCATGAGCAAACAAGTTCAAGACGCCTACATCGTCGCCGCCACGCGCACGCCGATCGGCAAGTCCGGCCGCGGCTACTTCCGCAACACGCGGCCGGACGATCTGCTGGTGGCGGCCGTGCGGAGCGCGCTGTTGCAGGTGCCCAGCCTCGACCCGAAGGCCATCGAGGACGCGATCATCGGCTGCTCGTTCCCCGAGGGCGAGCAGGGCATGAACATGGCGCGGGTGGCGATGGTGCTGGCCGGGCTGCCGCACTCGGTCGGAGGCGTCACGGTGAACCGCTTCTGCGCTTCGGGCCTCACGGCGCTGCAGATGGCAGCCGACCGCATCCGCATCGGCGAAGCCGACGTGATGATCGCCGGCGGCGCCGAGAGCATGAGCATGGTGCCGATGGGCGGCAACAAGCCGTCCTTCAACCCCGAGGTTTTCGCGAAAGACGAGAACGTCGGCATCGCCTACGGCATGGGCCTGACGGCCGAGAGGGTGGCCACGCAGTGGAAGGTCTCGCGCGAGGCGCAGGACGCCTTCGCGCTGGCCTCGCACCAGAAGGCATTGAAGGCGATGGCCGCGGGCGAGTTCACCGACGAGATGACGCCGATCGAGGTCGTCGACCGTTTCCCGAACCTGGCCACCGGCGAGGTCGGCACCAAGACCCGGACCGTCAACCTCGACGAAGGCGCGCGGCCCGACACCTCGCTCGAGGGTCTGGCCAGGCTGAAGCCGGTGTTCGCTGCCAAGGGCTCGGTGACCGCCGGCAACAGCTCGCAGACCAGCGACGGCGCTGGCGCGCTGATCCTGGCCAGCGAGCGTGCGGTGAAGCAGTTCGACCTCAAACCGCTGGCGCGCTTCGTCAGCTTCGCCGCCCGCGGCGTGGCGCCCGAGATCATGGGCATCGGCCCGATCGAGGCCATCCCCGCGGCCTTGAAGTACGCCGGCTTGAGCCTGGCCGACATCGGCTGGATCGAGCTGAACGAGGCCTTCGCGGCGCAGGCGCTGGCCGTCATCAACACGGTGGGGCTCGATCCGTCCAAGGTCAACCCGATGGGTGGTGCGATCGCGCTCGGCCATCCGCTGGGCGCCACCGGCGCGATCCGCGCGGCCACGGCCATCCACGCCATGCACCGCCACAACCTGAAGTACGCCATGGTGACGATGTGCGTCGGCATGGGCCAGGGCGCCGCCGGCATCCTCGAAAGGGTTTGAGATGAGCATCCGCACCGGCACCTTGAACGGCGTGGCGACGATCGAGATCGCGCGCCCGGAAAAGAAGAATGCGCTGACGATCGCGATGTACCAGGCGATGGCCGATGCACTGGATGCAGCGCGCGAAGATGCCGCCGTGCGCGCGGTGCTGATCACCGGCCAGCCCGGCATCTTCAGCTCGGGCAACGACATCGAGGACTTCATGTCGCGTCCGCCCGGGCAGGGCGCGCACATGGCCGAGTCGCCGGTCTACCGCTTCATGCAAGCCCTGCTGGCCTGCGACAAGCCGGTGGTGGCCGCGGTCACCGGCGCGGCCGTCGGCATCGGCACCACGCTGCTGTTGCATTGCGACCTGGTGTACGTGGCCGACGATGCGCGGCTGGCGATGCCGTTCGTCAGCCTGGGCCTGGTGCCGGAGTTCGCCTCGAGCCTCTTGGTGCCGCAGTTGATGGGGCACCGGCGCGCGGCCGAAAAGCTGCTGCTGGGTGAGCCTTTCACGGCCGAGCAGGCGGTGGAATGCGGCATCGCGAACGCGGTGCTGCCGGCCGCCGAAGTGTTGCCGCATGCGCGGCGTGTCGCGGAGCGCTTCAACGCGCTGCCGCCCGGCGCGGTGCGCGAATCGAAGCGCCTGATGCGCGCCCCGCAGCGAGCCGAGGTTGAAGCCACGCTGCGCACGGAAGGCGCGCTGTTCGCCGCGCGCTTGCGCAGCCCCGAGGCGATGGAGGCGTTCCAGGCGTTCTTCCAGAAGCGCAGACCCGACTTCTCGAAGTTCTGAGCGCTCGCAGCGCGCGCCCGCGCGGGATGTGATTTTTTTCGCACCGGTTCACCGATCTTTACCAGACCAGCGGCTCTCGACACATCGCTCGCGAGGCGCCGCTGAACACAATCGCCGCATCCGAAAGCAGGAGAGCGGCGATGCGAACGACAGCGGCGGTACACGACAGCGGGAGGGCCCTTGCCGACCGGCCGGAGCCGAGCCTGGTGACGCCGCCGCGGGCCTCGGCAGCCACCTGCCTGGTCGCCGCTGCCGCCGCCTCGGCGCTCGCTGCCTGTGGCGGCGGCGGTGGCGACGCTTCCGCGCCCGCGCCTCCGGCTGCGCCCGTGACGCCCGTGGCCGCGATCACCGCGCAAGAGGCCTCGCGTTTTCTCGCGCAAGCCAGCTTCGGTGCCCACCGGGCAGAAGTCGACCGCGTGCGCGATCTCGGTGTCTCGGCGTGGCTCGACGAACAGTTCGCCCTGCCCATCGTGCAGAGCCATGTCGACTGGCTGCGCGCGCAGGGTTTCGAAGCCAGCAACTTCCTCAACGCGCGGGCACCGCTCGATT
>JAABTC010000319.1 GCA_011390055.1 Burkholderiales bacterium
ACGCGCGCTCGAGAAGGCGGTCAAGGGCATGCTGCCCAAGGGTCCTCTGGGCTACGCGATGGTGAAGAAGCTGAAGGTGTATGCCGGTGCCACGCATCCGCATACTGCGCAGCAGCCCAAGGCGCTGGAAATCTAAGGAGCGGTGATGATCGGCAATTGGAATTACGGAACCGGACGCCGCAAGTCGTCGGTGGCGCGCGTCTTCATCAAGAAGGGCTCGGGCCAGATCGTCGTGAACGGCAAGACGGTCGAAGACTACTTCGGCCGCCGGACCTCGATCATGGTCGTCAAGCAGCCATTGATGTTGACCGACAACGGCGCAACGTTCGACATCAAAGTCAACGTCGAAGGCGGCGGCGAGTCGGGGCAGGCCGGCGCGGTGCGACACGGCATCACGCGCGCGCTGATCGACTATGACGCGGCTCTGAAGCCCAGTCTCAGCCAGGCCGGCTTCGTCACCCGCGACGCACGCGAGGTGGAGCGCAAGAAGGTTGGCCTGCACGGCGCGCGGCGCCGCAAGCAGTTCAGCAAGCGCTGACCGTTGGGTTCAGCAACGGCTGAACGTTTCGCAACACGCTGGAGCACCGAGGCCGCAACACTGCGGCCTCGTTCATTCTGGGGCCACTCGATGCGCTGGAAGCTGATCCGCCGGAGGATGTCCATCAGTGCGCCGCGCATGATCGTGCGCAGCCACCTGCCGTGGCCGTTGCGCTGGGCGGTGCTGGCGCTGGCCTTCGGCTTCTCAGCGGCTCTCGCGCTCTGGGCGTTCGAATTCGGCAAAGACATCGCCGGGCTCGAGCGCGGCGCCAAGGAAGAGCTGACGCAGTTGCGCGCCGAGGTGAGCCGCCTGCGCGAGGAGCGAGAGCGCGCGCAGTCGATCACCAACACGGCCGACAGCCTGCTCAAGACCGAACGCGCGACGCAGGACAAACTGCTCGAGCAACTGCGCCAGGTGGAGGCCGAGACCCTGGCCCTGAAGGCCGATCTGGGGTTCTTCGAACGCCTGTTGCCTGCCGCCGGCGAAGGCTTGGCGGTGCGTGCCTTGCAGGCCGAGCAACTCCAGCCTGGGCAACTGCGCTACCAGTTGCTGGTGATGCAGAGCGGCAAATCGCCGGTCGAGTTCCGCGGGCGCTACGACGTGCATGCCCAGGGCACGCTCGACGGCAAGCCCTGGAGCGGCACGTTGACAGCCGGACCGCAACCGATTTCACTGCGCCAGTACGCACGGGTCGAAGGCCGGCTCGAGCATCCGGCGGGCGCCGTGGTAAAAAGCGTCCAAGTGCGGGTGATGGACCAGAACGGCGGGTTGAAGGCGACCCAAGCCGTCAAACTCTGAAGGAGGCAGCCATGTGGGGGTTCTTGAAAAAGCAACCGCCGATCCGCAGTTTGATCGGTGAGGGTACGGTGGTGCACGGAGAGATCCGCTTCTCAGATGGCCTGCGCATCGACGGCGAAGTGCACGGCGACATCCTCGCAGCGGGGGACGAGCCCAACATCCTCGTGATCAGCGAAAAAGCCCGCGTGCTGGGCAAGGTGAACGCGGGGCATGTGATCATCAACGGCAGCGTGATCGGCCCGGTGCAATCGGACGAACTGCTGGAGATCCAGCCCAAGGCCCGGATCGACGGCGATGTGCGCTACGAGGCGCTCGAGATGCACCAGGGCGCGACCATCGACGGTGAATTGCGCGCCTTGAAAACTGCCGAAGAGCGGCCAGCTCTCAAGCTCGCCGCGTCGAGCCGACTTTGATACAACCAGGATCCCACCCCATGAACGCCATCGCCCAACCCCTTGCCGCCGACATCGAATCGCTGCCGGTGCCGCTGGTCTTCACCGACAGTGCGGCCGACAAAGTCAAGCAACTCGTCGAAGAGGAGGGTAACCCCGATCTCAAGCTTCGCGTGTTCGTGCAAGGTGGTGGCTGCTCGGGCTTCCAGTACGGCTTCACCTTCGACGAGATCGTGAACGAAGACGACACACCGATGCACAAGAACGGTGTGACGCTCCTGATCGACGCGATGAGCCTGCAGTACCTGATGGGTGCCGAGATCGACTACAAGGAAGATCTGCAGGGCGCGCAGTTTGTGATCAAGAATCCGAACGCGACGTCCACCTGCGGCTGCGGCTCCAGCTTCTCGGCTTGAGGCCCCGGAGCGCTGCAGCACTCACGCTGGGTGCAGCGCGCCCAGCAGCCTCAAGCCTCGTGCGCCGGTCACCGCGGGCAGGTTGCCTGGCTCCCGTTCGGTGAAACGCATGGCGAGCCACGCGAAAGCGGCCGCTTCGACCTGATCGACCGGCACCCCCAGCGCCGCAGTGGTCGTGATCGCGATGCCGGGCAGCGCCTGCGCGAAGCCGCGCATCAGCGCATCGTTGGCAGCACCACCCCCGCACACGTACAGCACCTTCGCATGCGGCGCATGCAGCGCCACGCTGTCTGCCACGGAGCGCACCGTGAGTGCCGCGAGCGTGGCCTGAACGTCGACCGCCGACGCGCCGGGCGAAGACTGTGCGACATGCTGCTCGACCCAGGAGATGTGAAACCGGTCACGCCCGGTGCTCTTGGGTGGTGACAAGACGAAATACGGGTCGCCCAGGAAGCTGGCCAGCAAGGCCGGATCCACCCGGCCGCTCGCGCCCCAAGCCCCCCGGTCGTCGAAAGGCTCACCCCGGTGCCGCTCGCACCAGGCGTCCAGCAGGCAACTGGCGGGCCCGCAATCGAAGCCGACGCTGCCGACCCGCCCCTCGAGCCGGGTGAGGTTGGCAATGCCGCCGAGGTTCAACACCGCGCGCGTTTCGCCCTCGTGCCCGAACACCGCGGCATGGAACGCCGGCGCCAGTGGCGCGCCATGGCCACCGGCCGCCACGTCGCGGCGGCGCATGTCGCACACCACGTCGATGCCCGAGAGTTCGGCAAGCAACGCGCCATTGAGCAGTTGGGTGGTGTAGCCGGTGCCGTCGAACTCGCCCGGACGGTGGCGCACGGTCTGCCCGTGCGCGCCCAGCGCCACGATGTCGGCCCTACGCTGGCCGGACCACACCAGCAATCCCGCGAC
>JAABTC010000320.1 GCA_011390055.1 Burkholderiales bacterium
GCCAGCGTCTGTTGCAGGCGGTCCAGCAGCAGCTGGCGGTTGGGCAGGTCGGTCAGCGCATCGTAGAAGGCCAGGTGGCGGATCATGTCCTCGGCCGTCTTGCGCTGTGTGATGTCGCGGCCCACGGCCACCCAGTGGGTGATCTCCTCCACGCTGGCCTGCACGGTCACCACCTCGAGTTCGACCCAGAACAGCGCGCCGTTCTTGCGCCGCACCATGAACTCGGTGCGCGTCTTCTGCGTCTGCCGCAGGTTGCGCGTGATCTCCTTGAGCTTGGACACCGTGGGGTCGAGGTCGAGCAGCATGCCGGGCGACTTGCCCAGCACTTCGGCGCGCTTGTAGCCGGTCTGCAGCTCGAAGGCCTCGTTCACGAACACGATGCGCGGCTCCTTCGTGCCGGGCGCGCCGGTCTCGGCGATCAGCACGATGTCGTTGAGCCGTGCCACGCTGGTCTCCAGCAGCATCAGCTGCTCCTGCGATCGGCGCCGCTCGGTCACATCGCGGAAGTACACGGCCAGGCCCTCGGCGAATGGGTAGGCGCGCACTTCCAGCCACTTGCCCAGTGCCGGAAACCAGTCTTCCAGTTCCACGCGCCGGTTGGTCTGCAACGAACGTTCCAGCGCCTCCTTCAGTCGCGCGGTGACGGTCGGGGGAAAGTCGTGCCAGACCTCCAGGCCCAGCAGATCGGCCGTGGTCTTCTGCAGCAGGCGTTCGCTTTCCTGGTTCAGGTAGGTGAAGCAGCACTGTCGATCCAGCGTCACGAACGCCTCGGTGATGCTGGCCAGCGTGGTGGTCAGGCGCATGGCCAGCCGCAGGGTTTCCTGCTGGGCCTGCTTCTGCGCAGAGATGTCGAGCACCGCGCCCTGCACCCGCACGATCCGGCCTTCCCCGTCGCGCACCGCAGCACCCACCGTGCGCACCCAGTGGGGTGCGGATCCTTCGATCAGCAACTGCACCTCCTCGTCGAATCCCTGACCCGTGGTGGCGCAGCGTTCCATGCGTTGGCGCATGCCGCTGCGCCACTCGGGCGTGTGGCGGGCCAGCAGTTCGTCGACCGAGGCGGGGGATTGCGCCGGCTGCAGGTTCAGCAGCGCCGCGAGCCCGGGCGAACATTGCAGTGTCCAGTCGGGCAGATCGACGGACCAGTGCCCCATGCCGGCGGTTTTTTCGGTCAGGTCCTCGCGGGCGACCTCGTCGCGCCGCATGCGCTGGTACTCAAGCTCGAGCGTTTGCTGCTGCTCGATCATGTCCAGCAGATGCGCCGCCTGCTCGATGACGGACCCCAGCTCGGCCCGCCAGGCCGCATCGTGGTGAGGCCTCGGGTGCGCGTCGATCAGCAGCAGGCCTGCGTGGCCGTGACGCGGCAGGGGCATCCAGTGCACGTGGCGCGTTGCATGCTTGCCCTTGCCCAGGTCCAGCCGCACCCAGCGCGCGTCGCTGCCGGCGTCGGCAACCGACTCCTCGGCGGGCCCCATCTGCGTGCTGACTTCGAGCGCCAGTTCTTCCCGTTCTGCATCCAGCCCCCAGGACCCCAGCGCGTGGGGGCCGCGTGCGTCGCTCCCGATCAACATGGCCACCGAAGTGTGCCCGCAGCGCGCGGCCCATTGCGCCAGCCGGTCAAAAGCATCGCGGTGCGGCCGTGCCGCCTCGATGGCCTGCTGCGGCAGGGGAGAAAGGGGGATTTCGGGGCGCATGGGGTGCAGCATAGCGAGCGGGTGTCACAAATTGCAGGCAATTCGCGGCGATGATGGTGGCTTGGTATGTGAACTTCCGCACGCCTGCGAACGCGGCGGAAGATTTTTGTAACATGGTTGTGACTTTTTGTAGCGCGTGTCCTACGATGGACTTCACTACGCGCCACACACCAGGCACAGGGGAGCCCAATCGTGACCACACTTGCAGAACTCAGACAGCACAGCGACGTGTCGAGTTTGAAGTCCGCCTTGTTGCAGTTGTGCGGCGAGTTCGGCCGCATCACGCGCCTGGACATCCTGACCGCCATGCACGAAGGGACCAAGCAGGCGATCTGCTTCCTGCGCATGGAGCGCCCCGAACAGGAGCAGCAGCTCATGAAGAGCCTGGGCGTGGGCCGTTTCGGTGGTGAAGTCGTGTTCGTGCTCAACCTCAACGTGACCGCCAAGGCGGACGATTTCGCCCCGTCTTCGCAGTGGGCCGATTCCGACATCTACTGACCGTTCTCCCGCGCCCGGCACCCCCGTGCGTTCCCCGCTGCAGGCACAAGTCGTCGAGTGGCTGACACAGCCTGGCGCAACGGTGCGTGTCGGCCAGCCGGTTCTGGTCGTCGAGGCCATGAAGATGGAGCACGAGCTGCGCGCCGATGCCGAAGGCATGGTGCTGGAATGCCTGGTGGCGCCCGGCGATGCGGTTCAGGTGGGTGACCTGCTCTGGCGCCTGGCTCCGCTGGCTGCCCCCACCCCGAACGACGCTGGTGCCGCCCCCAGGCCCGATCTGCAGCCCCCCATGCCCGCCGCTCGCGCCGACCTGCAGCGCCTGCAGGCGCGGCTGGCCTTCACGCATGACACGGCCCGCCCTGAAGCGGTGGCGCGGCGCCGTGCCCTGGGCATGCGCACCGCGCGCGAGAACATCGCCCATCTGTGCGACGCGGGCAGCTTCATCGAATACGGCGCGCTGGCCGTGGCGGCCCAGCGCAGCCGGCGCAGCGAGGCAGATCTGATCGCCCAGACCCCGGCCGACGGCATGGTGACCGGCATTGGCGCCGTCAACGGCGACGTGTTCGGACCCGAGCGTTCGCGTGCGGTGGTCATGGCCTATGACGCCACCGTGCTGGCGGGCACGCAGGGCATGCGCAACCACCAGAAGACCGACCGCCTGCTGGGCGTTGCGCATGACCAGGAACTGCCGGTGGTGCTGTTCGCCGAGGGTGGCGGTGGCCGCCCGGGCGACACCGACATGCCCATCGTGGCAGGCCTGCAGGTGGGCACCTTCGCGGCCATGGCGCGGCTGTCGGGCCGGGTGCCGCTGCTGGGCATCGCCGCCGGCCGCTGTTTCGCGGGCAATGCGGCGCT
>JAABTC010000321.1 GCA_011390055.1 Burkholderiales bacterium
GACGTGTACTACCTGCACCGCGACTTCAACGGCATGGACCTCGAAGAGCCGCTGCGCGCGATCGAGGCGCTGTTGCGCGCCGGCAAGATCCGCTACTGGGGTGTTTCCAACTTCCGCGGCTGGCGCATCACCGAGGCGGTGCACCTGGCGCGCGCGATCAACATGCCCGGCCCGGTGGTCTGCCAGCCGTACTACAACCTGCTGAACCGCCAGCCCGAGGTCGAGGTGCTGCCGGCCTGCCACCACCACGGCATCGGCGTGGTGCCGTACAGCCCGATCGCGCGCGGCGTGCTGGCGGGCAAGTACGCGCCGGGCGCGCAGCCGGCCGAAGGCACGCGCGCGGGGCGCGGCGACAAGCGCATCCTGGAATCCGAATTCCGTGAAGAGTCGCTGGTGATCGCGCAGACGTTGAAGACACACTGCGAGAAGAAGGGCGTCGCACTGGCGCACTTCGCCACGGCCTGGGTGCTGGCGCACCAGGCGATGAGCGCCGTGATCGCCGGGCCGCGCACGCTGGCGCAGTGGCAGGACTATTTCGGCGCGCTCGAGGTGACGATCACGCCGGAGGACGAGGCGCTGGTCGACTCCCTGGTGCGCCCTGGACATCCGTCGACGCCGGGCTACAACGATCCGCAGTACCCATTGCCTGCGCGACGATGAGTTGGAGCCCCCAAGCTCGCTGCGCTCGCTACCCCCCAGGGGGGCCGTCCGCCTACGGCCCGGCGAAGCCGGATCCGTGGCGGGAAGCTTGATTAGTGTTGCGCTTCATCGGGCTTGGTGAACTGGTACGCGCCCTTCGGCGCTTACCCGCGCCGCAGGCCGAGCCACATCACGGTGGCCACCACCAGCAGGCCGCCGGCCACCTGCACCGGGGCGATGGCCTGGCCGAGGATGGCCCAGGCCAGCACCAGCGCGAAGATCGGCTCGACGTTCATGATCGCGGAGTTGCCCACCACGCCCAGGCGCGGCAGCACGGTGAACAGGATCGTGAACGCGGTGCCGTACAGGACGCTCAGGGTCGCCAGGCCCCACCAGCCGGCGGGGGCTTGCGGGAAGTGCGGACCGCCCTGCAGGGCCACGACCCCCAGCGCCACAACCGCCGCGACCGCCATGGTGGTGGCGGTGCGCAGGCGGCCGTCGAGCCGCGCGGCTTCGTGCTGCGTCAGCACGAGGATGCCGCCGAAGATGGCACCGGCCGCCAGCGCGAAGGCCACACCGATGCCGATCCGGCCCCACTGTCCGGCCACGCCCAGTCCGCTGGCCGCACCGAAAACATCCAGCGCAATCGCCAGCCCGACCAGGATCACCGGCATCGCGCGCAGCACGCGGGCCTCGGCACGGTGGCCGTAGAACACCCGCGCCCACAACGCTGTCCACAGCGGGTAGGTGTTGAAGGCCAGCAGCGCCAGGGCCACCGGCAGGCGGGCCACCGAGGCGTACAGGCACAGGCTCTGCATCGCCACCAGCAGGCCGATCACCGGCAGCACGCGCCGCTGGCGTGCCGTCATGGCCCAGGGCACCCCCTGCCAGGCCACCAGCAGGCCGACGACGCCGGCGGTGGCGGTGCTGCGCACGGCCACCGCGGTCGCGACGTCCAGGCCGTGGTCGAAAGCCACCCGGGCAGCAACGTGGTTGGCGCCCATCATCAGCGCGATCAGCAGCAGGGTGGCGAAGGCCGCACGTGACAGCGGCGCAGCGGCCAGGGGGGCAACGGGCATTGCCACATTCTGCGGGGCCTGCGCGCGATGCGTTACCGTGAGGCCATCCCACTCCCCGAAGTTCCCCCATGATCTACCGCCGACTCGGCCGCTCCGGCCTTCGACTCAGTGCCTTGTCGCTCGGCTCCTGGGTCACGTACCACAACCAGGTCGACACCCGCGCGGCGGTCGAGATGATGGCCGCGGCCTTCGACGCCGGCATCAATTTCTTCGACAACGCCGAGGTCTATGCGGGCGGGCAAAGCGAGGTGGTGATGGGGCGGGCGCTGAAGCAGCTGGCCTGGCCCCGCCTGAACTACGTCGTCTCGACCAAGTTCTTCTGGGGCCTGGACCGCCAGGGCGATGCGGTCAACCGCAAGGACACGCTGAACCGCAAGTATCTGATGCAGGCGATCGACGGCTCGCTCCAGCGCCTGGGCCTCGAGCATGTCGACATCGTCTACTGCCACCGGCCGGACCCGCACACGCCGGTCGAAGAGACCGCGCGGGCGATGAGCGACATCGTCACGCAGGGCAAGGCGCTCTACTGGGGGACCAGCGAGTGGAGCGCGGCCGACATCCGCGCCGCCTGGGACGTGGCCGACCGCCATGGCTGGCACAAGCCGGTCGTCGAGCAGCCGCAGTACCACCTGTTCCACCGCCAGCGTGTCGAAGTCGAGTACGCACGCCTGTACGAAGACACGGGGCTCGGGCTGACCACCTGGAGCCCGCTGGCCTCGGGCCTGCTGACCGGCAAGTACGCCCGTGGCGTGCCCGAGGGCAGCCGCGGTTCGATGGAGACCATGGCGTTCCTGCGCGACGGCTTGACGCATCCGGCCAAGAACGCCGCGGTGCAACAGCTCGAACCGATCGCCGCGGAACTCGGCGCGAGCGTGGCGCAGCTGGCGCTGGCCTGGGTGGCGAAGAACCTGCGCGTCAGCTCGGTGATCACCGGGGCGTCGAAGCTGGCGCAACTGCAGGCCAACCTGGGTGCACTGGCGCTCGTCGACAAGCTGACACCGGAGCTGCTGGCCCGCATCGACAGCGCGACCCTGGCGCTCGCGGAGTGATGCCTCCGGCGCGGGCGCTCACGACACCTTGAGGCGCCGGCGCTCGCCCCAGGCGGCGGCCAGCGCCACCGCGGCGAGCATCGGCGGCAGCCAGGCCTCGGGCACGCCAAGCCCGGCCAGGGTCAGCCCGCTCACCGCGCACCAGGCCAGCGCAATCGCCCACGCGACGCGCCGCAAACCGCGTCGAAGGGCGCTCGGCGCACGCGGCAGCAACAGCAGCAGACCGAGCGTGGCCACGGCGGTCGGGTCGGGCGCGAGGCCGGCGATTTCCGCCTGC
>JAABTC010000032.1 GCA_011390055.1 Burkholderiales bacterium
CACCCAGGTCGCAATCGTCGGCGCCGGCCCGGCCGGACTGCTGCTCGGCCAGTTGCTGCACCAGGCCGGCATCGACAACGTGATCGTCGAGCGGCAGACTCCGGCGTACGTCCTGGGCCGCATCCGTGCCGGGGTGCTCGAGCAGACCACGGTCGACCTGCTCGACGCTGCCGGCGTCGGTGCCCGCATGCATCGAGAAGGGCTGGTGCATGGCGGCGTCGAACTTTGCTTCGGCGGCAGCCGCCACCGCATCGATCTGGCCGACCTGACGGGCGGCAAGCAGGTGATGGTCTACGGCCAGACCGAGGTCACGCGCGACTTGATGGAGGCCCGCAGTACCCAGGGCCTGCACACCGAGTACGGCGCTGCGGAAGTGGCGCTGCATGGTTTCGACGGTGCCACGCCCAAGCTGACCTACCGCGTCGACGGCGTCGAGCGCACGCTCCATTGCGACCACATCGCCGGCTGCGACGGCTACCACGGCATCAGCCGCGCCAGCGTGCCCGCCTCCGCCTTGACGACCTACGAGCGTGTCTACCCGTTCGGCTGGCTGGGCGTTCTGGCCGACACGCCCCCGGTGGCGCCGGAGCTGATCTATTCGAACCACGCGCGGGGCTTCGCGTTGTGCTCGATGCGCTCGCCCACGCGCACCCGCTACTACGTGCAGTGCGCACTGGACGACAAGGTGGAGCGCTGGAGCGACGCCGCGTTCTGGGACGAGCTGCGCCGTCGGCTCGACCCGCAAGCTGCAGAGAGCCTGGTCACCGGTCCGTCGATCGAGAAGAGCATCGCACCCCTGCGCAGCTTCGTGGCCGAGCCGATGCGCTTCGGCCGGCTGTTCCTGGCTGGCGATGCCGCGCACATCGTGCCGCCCACGGGCGCCAAGGGCCTGAACCTCGCGGCGGCCGACGTGCGCTATCTGTCACGGGCGCTGATCGAGCACTATCAAGAGGGCAGCGACGCGGCGCTCGATGCGTACTCCGAGACCTGCCTGCGCCGGGTCTGGAAAGCCTCGCGCTTTTCCTGGTGGTTCACCTCGCTGATGCACAAGTTTCCCGATGCCGGTGCGATCGGGCTGAAGCTGCAGGAGGCCGAGCTGGCGTACCTGGTGGGTTCGCGTGCAGCGGCCACATCCATGGCGGAGAACTACGTCGGCCTGCCGTTCGATTGAGTGGCGTCCGGAAAGCCGGTGCTGCGAAGGCTGCATCGTTGCCGAATCTGCTGAAAACTTCATGCTCGGGCGTTCTGCGATGAGGCGACATCGCGTTGCAGCGGGTTCGGTGGCGCCACCATGGCGCATCGACAGCAGCCCGTGGATGCCGCGTGAAGTCCGACCGCACCTTAGGATCGATTCGCCAGCTTGCGATGTGCCTTGCGTGGGTGGTGGCGACGGCCACCGCAGCCGCCTCGGCGCCGAATCCGGTGCGTGCCGAGGTTGCATCGCCCGGCACCGCCACACGCCAGTTCGCCGCGCAGGTCCTGTGGGCGGGCGACCATCGCCAGCGCCCTTTCGCCGTCGTCGACAAGCGCGCCGCGACGATCGCGGTTTACAGCGGTCGAGGGCAACTCGTCGGAACCACCGCGGCCCTGCTGGGGCAGGCACCCGGCGACAGGTCCGAGCCGGGCGTCGGCCTGCGCACCGAGCGCCGCCAATTGCGGCCGAGCGACCTGACCACCAAGGCCGGGCGATTCGATGCCGAGCCCGGCCTGCACATCAGCGGCGATCACGTGGTCTGGCTCGACTATGAAGACGCCCTGGCCATCCACCGCGTGCGGGCGGGGCCCCAGCGCGCGGATCGGCTGCAGCGGCTCGGCCGGGGAAGTGCGGCCGAGCGCCGGGTCTCGGCCGGTTGCGTGGTGGTGACGGACGCTTTCTTCGACGAGGTGATCGCGCCGGTGCTCGGCCGCGCACGCGGCGTCGTCTACGTCTTGCCCGAACAGGGCAATTGGCAGACGCTGTGGCCTGAACTGGCAGGCGCGGGCGCCTGACGGGCGGACGCCGGTGCCGCCGGCCTGGCGGCATCGGCGCTTGATCTGTGTCAGTGGGAAGGCTGCGCACCCAGGCACGATAGCCATCGGCGTGCGGCGCCTTTTGCGCAGGCGCCGCGTGACACGCATGAGCCCCGCACCGATGTCCACCGCCGCCCACATTGCCCCGACCCGGCGCAAAAGCCGCTGGCCAGCACGGCTGGATGGGCTGCAGAGCGCAAGCGGTCTGGTCCTGGCGCTCTTCATGTGGGGACACATGTTCTTTGTCTCGTCGATCCTGCTCGGCAAGGACGCGATGTGGACGGTGACCCGTTTCTTCGAGGGCTACTTCGTGTTCGGCCGGTCCTATCCGGCGGTGGTCTCGGTGGCCGTCGCGGCGGTCTTCGCGCTCGTCGTCGTGCATGCACTGCTGGCCTTGCGCAAGTTCCCGATCAGCCACCGGCAGGTCCACACCCTGCGCCAGCACATGGCGGCGATGAAGCACGCCGACACGACCCTGTGGTGGTGGCAGGTGCTGACCGGGTTCGCGATGTTCTTCCTGGTGTCGATCCACCTCTACACGATGCTGACGCGCCCCGACCGCATCGGCCCGTTCGAGAGCGCCGACCGCGTCTGGAGCGACCACTTCTGGCCCCTGTACCTGGTGTTGCTGTTCGCCGTCGAACTGCACGGCGGCATCGGGCTGTACCGGCTCGCGCTCAAGTGGGGCTGGTTCGCCGGGCCCGACCCCGACGCGACGCGGCGGCGCCTGAAGACCCTGAAATGGGCGTTGACGGCCTTCTTCCTCGCGCTCGGCCTCGCCACGCTGGCGGCCTACGTCAAGATCGGCATCGAGCACGCCCCGCAGGCCGGCGAGCGCTACACGCCGGCCTGGGCTCCTGCAACGTCGCGATGACCGCCCGTCGATGAAGATCCACTACAGCGACGTGCTCGTGATCGGCGGCGGCCTGGCCGGCTTGCGCGTGGCCATCGGCGCCAAGCGCCGCGGCCACGACGCGGTGATCCTGTCGCTGGTGCCGCCCAAGCGCTCGCACTCGGCCGCCGCGCAGGGCGGCATGCAGGCCGCGCTGGCCAACGTGATCAAGGGGCAGGGGGACAACGAAGACGTCCACTTCGAGGACACCGTCCGCGGCAGCGACTGGGGCGCCGACCAGCGCGTGGTCCGCATGTTCGTCAACACGGCGCCCAAGGCGGTGCGCGAACTGGCGGCCTGGGGCGTGCCCTGGAGCCGGGTCCAGCGCGGCGACCGGCAGGTCATCATCAACGGCCAGCCGGTCACGCTGACCGAACGCGACGAGGCGCACGGCCTGATCTCCCAGCGCGACTTCGGCGGCACCAAGAAGTGGCGCACCTGCCACGTCTCGGACGGCACCGGCCACGCGATGCTGTTCGCCGTCAGCGACCGCGCCATCGCCGAGCAGATTCCGGTTCACGAGCGCATGGAGGCGCTGGCGCTGATCCACGACGGCGCGCGTTGCCACGGCGCCGTCGTGCGCTGCCTGAAGACCGGCGAGTTGAGCGCCTACGTTGCCAAGGCCACCGTGATCGCCACCGGCGGCGCCGGTCGGCTCTACCGCGTGACAACCAACGCCGTGATCTGCGAAGGCATCGGCAGTGCGATCGCGCTGGAGACCGGTGTCGCGACGCTGGGCAACATGGAGGCGGTGCAGTTCCACCCGACCGCGATCTTCCCAGCCGGCATCCTGGTCACCGAGGGATGTCGCGGCGACGGCGGGCTGTTGAAGGACGTCGATGGCCACCGCTTCATGCCTGACTACGAGCCCGAGAAGAAGGAGCTCGCCTCGCGCGACGTGGTGGCGCGGCGCATGGAGACGCACATCCGCAGCGGCAAGGGCGTGCCCTCGCGGTTCGGCGAGCACCTGTGGCTCGACATCACCCTGCTCGGGAGGCCCCACATCGAGAAGAACCTGCGTGAAGTCAAGGAGATTTGCGAAGCCTTCCTCGGCATCGACCCGGCCGACCAGCCGATCGCCGTGCGCCCGGCCCAGCACTACACGATGGGCGGCGTTCGCACCGACCCCACTGGCCAGAGCCCGACGCTGGCGGGCCTGTTCGCTGCCGGCGAGGCCGCTTGCTGGGATCTGCACGGATTCAACCGCCTGGGCGGCAACTCGGTCGCCGAAACGGTGGTGGCCGGCATGCTGGTCGGCGACTTCGTTGCCGACTACTGCGACGGCGCGGCCAACGATGCCAGTATCCCGACCGCCCTGGTGCGCGAGTTCGTGCGCGCCGAACAAGCCAAGCTCGACCACCTGGTGCGAGGCGGCGGGAGCGAGGACGCATCCGCACTGCGTCGGGCGATGCAGGACACGATGACCGCCAAGGTCGGCATCTTCCGCCGCGGCGACGACCTGCGTTCGGCGGTGGCCGGGTTGCAGGAGCTGCTCGAGCGCAGCCGACGCATCGGCGTGCGCCAGGGGGGCGTCGGCGCCGACCCGGAGCTCGTCGTCGCCTACCGGGTGCAGAAGATGCTCAAGCTCGCACTTTGCGTGGCGCACGGCGCCGCGCAGCGCACCGAAAGCCGGGGCGCCCACTTCCGCGAAGACCATCCACGCCGCGACGATGCCAACTGGCTCAAGCGCACGTTGGCCACCTGGCGCAGCGACAGCGACCTGTTGCCGAACCTGGCCTACGAGCCGCTCGATGTGCGGACCATGGAGCTGCCGCCCGGCTGGCGCGGCTACGGTGCCCGCGACCATGTCGACCACCCGGACACCGGGGCGCGCGCGGCCGAGGTGGCAGCTCTGCGCGACCGCATGGGCGGTGCGCCGCGCGAGGCGGTGCAGCGAGCGCTGATGCCCTGCGACGAGCTTTTGCCTGCTGCGCGGCGCGGGCGCAACGAGCGCATCGACGAGCCGCTGTGAACACCATCCCGATCCATCCGGTGGCTGCAGCGCCCGCTGCCCCGGCGTCGGCCGCATCGGGCGCCGACCACGGCATGCGCCGCCTCAAGATTCGCGTGCTGCGCTTCAACCCGCAGCAGCGCGACATCGCCCCGTTCTGGCAGACCTACGAGATCGACGATGCCGCGGGCATGACGCTGTTCATCGCGCTGTCGGAGATCCGCGAAAAGCTCGATCCGTCGCTGCAGTTCGATTTCGTCTGCCGTGCCGGCATCTGCGGCAGTTGCGCGATGCTGGTCGACGGCCGACCGGCGCTGGCCTGCCGGACACTGACCCAGGATCGCGGCAGCACGATCACGTTGGCGCCACTGCCGGTGTTCGAACTGATCGGCGACCTGTCGGTCGACACCGGTCGCTGGATGCGCGGCATGAGCGAGCGCCTGCAGGCCTGGATCCACCAGCAGGAGGCCGAACCCGACCTGACCCGCCTCGAAGCCCGGATGGAGCCCGAACTGGCCGAGCAGATCTACGCGCTCGACCGCTGCATCGAATGCGGCTGCTGCGTCGCGGCCTGCGGCACCGCGCGGATGCGCGAGGACTTCGTCGGTGCGGTCGGTCTGAACCGGATTGCGCGCCTGCGCCTGGACCCGCGCGACACCCGCAGCGATGATGATTTCTACGAACTGATTGGCGACGACGAGGGCGTGTTCGGCTGCATGTCTCTGCTGGGCTGCCACGACGTGTGCCCCAAGCAACTGCCGCTGGCCACGCAGATCGCGTTCCTGCGGCGCAAGATGCTCGCGCTGGCCTGGAAGTGAACGCACCCGCGGGTGCGCCGGTCGCGATCAGACCTGCCGAATCCGCCCCTCGACGAGCAGCGGTGCATAGAGCGCCTGGTCGGCCGCCACGCGCTCGACGACGGCGTGGGGTGTCGACGGCGTGATCTCGAAGCCGGCCAATTCGGCTCGGCCGCGGACTTGCGGCGTCGCCAGGGCGCGGCCAATGTCCTGCTGCAATCGATCGAGCACGGCAGGGGGCGTGCCGGCCACCGCCATCAGCGCTGCCCAGGGATGCATCGTCAATGCCGGGCCACCGGCCTCCACCAGGGTCGGTATGTCGGCGTGGCTGGCCAGGCGCGCGGTGGCGGCCACGGCCAGCGGCCGCATCCGCCCGCTGGCCATCAGTCCGGCCACGGTGTTCATGGCCAGGGCGGTGAAGTCCACTTCGCCACTGGCCACGGCGGTGAGCAGCGCGCCCGCGTCCTTGAACGGCACATGCAGCATCTGCAGCCCTTCGGCGCGCGCGAGGGTTTCGATCGCGAGATGGCTGGGGTGGCCGTTGCCGAAGGTCGCATAGCTGATGCGCTCCGGCGCGCGGCGCGCCGCATCGAGCAGATCGGCCAGGCTGCGCCAGCGGCTCGCGCCGCCGACCCAGAGCAGGAAGGTCGCGCGGAACAGCAGGGTCAGCGGCACGAAGTCGCGAACCGGGTCGTAGGGCAGCGTCGCATGCAGCAGCGGGTTGACCGCCAGCGTCGAGGTGTCGGCCAGGAACAGGGTGTGGCCGTCGGGCGCGGCGCGGCGGACGTCGGCGAAGGCGACGATGCCCGAGGCGCCGGGCTTGTTGTCGACCAGCACCGGCTGGTCCCACTGCAGGGCCAGCCGCTCGGCCACGCTGCGGGCAACGACGTCGGGACCGACCCCGACCGAATACGGCACCACCAGACGAACGGCGCGCTCCGGAAAAGCACGCGCGCGGGCGCTGGATCGTGCCGGCCAGCCCGTCAACGCCGTGGCCGCAGCCCCTGCAGCAGCCGTCAGCAAGGCACGTCGCTGCACTCGCGACGCCGCCATCAGACAACGACTCCTGCACGCATCGACATGCCCGTCTCCGTGGCGCTCTTCAGCCGAGCGCCTGTGCCCGCATTGTGGTGAACCGCCGGCCCGCGCCCTTGCGCAGGATCAACAGCGCCAGCGCGGTGGCCTTGTTGTGGATCAAGACGCATCGCAGCGCCGTGCCGAGAATCCGTCGGCAGCACCCACCGAAGGTCACGCCCGTCGATCGCGCGTTGCTGCAGGAGCCACACGATGACAACGACTTCCTTGGGGGCGGCACTTCGACGCCACCGCTTCGTCGCCGAGTTCGAGCCCGAGCACATCGCGCGTCTGGGCGATCTGGCCGAAGAGGTGCACTTCGCCGAGAGCCAGATCATCTTCCGCGAAGGCGATGACTACTCGGTCTTCTACCTGCTCGGCGAAGGCATGGTGGCACTCGAGCTCGAGATGCCCGGCACGGTGCTGCGGGTGCAGACGCTGCACGCCGGCGACGAACTCGATTGGTCGGCCGTGCTGCCGCATGCCGGCAAGCATTTCCAGGCGCGCGCGCTCAGCCCCGTGACGGCTTTGGCTTTCGAGGGCGCGAAGCTGCTCGCCGCGTTCAAGGCCGATCCTGCCTTCGGCCTGGCCTTCATGCTGCGCTTGATGGGCGTGGTCTCCGATCGGCTGCGCGCCACGCGCGTGCAGTTGCTCGACCTGTACTCGGCAGAAGCCAAGCGCGCCGGGACCTGAGCCGGGGAGCGCTGTTAGAGGCGGTCCATCACCCAGCCGGGGAACACGGTGGCCAGTGCGGCCGCGCCGAAGCAGGCCAGGCTGGCGCCGACCATGAGGCGGTTCGAGCTCCGGGCGGGTGCGTCCGCTGCCGCCGAAGGGCCGGTGCCCATGAACATCAACTGGATCACGCGCAGGTAGAAGTACAGGCCGAGGTAGCTGCCGACCAGGCCGAGCACGGCATAGGTCGTGTGGCCTGCGGCCATCACGTTCTTGAAGATCAGGAACTTGGCGACAAAGCCGGGCAGCGGCGGGATGCCCGCGAGCGAGAGCATCGCGATGGCGATCATCAAAGCGGCGAAGGGCGCGCGCTGGAACAGGCCCTTCAGGTTGTCGAGGCGGTCGCGTTCGAGGTCGTCGCTCGCCGTACCTGAAGAAGGCAATGCCGCGAAAACGAGCAGGTTCATCAGGCCGTAGATCAGCAGGTAGAAAACGACCGACTGGAGCCGGCCCGCCGGGTCGCCGAGCAGCGCATAGAACAGGTAGCCGGCGTGGGCGATCGAACTGTACGCAATCATCCGGCGCAGGCTCGGCTGTTTCATCGCCGCCAGATTGCCCCAGACGATCGAGGCCAGCGGCAGCCAGACGATCAGCTCGATCATGGGCGAGGCGAGGTTGGCGCTGCCGAAAAGGCGCAGGGCTGCCAGCAGCACCCCCGCCTTGACGATGGTGGCCATGTAGGCCGTCACCGGAACGCTCGCGGCCTCGTAGGCGTCGGGCGCCCAGGCGTGCAGCGGCACGATCGCGGCCTTCAGGAAGAAGGCCAGGATCACCAGCACCGCAGCCGCGCGGGCCATCGTGTCGGTGGCGACGAGGGCCGGCGCGAAGGTCTCGATCGACAAGGACGCGCTGCCGCCATAGAGCAGCGATGCGCCCATCAGGAACATCGCACTGGCCGTGCCGCCGAGCACCAGGTACTTCAGCGCAGCCTCGGCGCTCTGCGGCCGGCGGTAAGCCAGCAGCACCAGCACGTACACCGGCAGCGACATCAGCTCCAGCCCGAGGAACAGGGTGAGGAAGCTGTCCGCCGACTGCACCAGGCACACGCCGTACAGGGATGACAGCAGCAGCGCGGAGAACTCGCCGCCCTCGAACTCGTCGCGCGACATCAGGAGCACCGGAAGTGCCAGCGCCAGCACGATCGCCTTGGCCAGCAGGCCGGCGGGGTCGACCGAGAAGTGGCCGGCAAAGGGCGCGGCCTCGAAGCCAGCCCACGACAAACCCGCTGCGGCCAGTGCCGCCGCGCCGACGCACAGCACGGCCACCGGCAGCGACGCGCGCGGCCAGCGTCCGACGATCTCCAGCGTGATCAAGAGCACCATGCCGAGCAGCAGCAGGTGCTCGGGCAGCATCGCGCTCAGCACGGTCCACGCGGCCGATGTCGTCATGGCGCTTTCCCCGGCAGCCGAGAGCTGCTCACCAGTTGCTGGTAGGCGCGAGCCGCGGCTTCCGTCTTGCGCAGCGGCTCGTCGGGGAACAGGCCGAGGGCGAAGACCGCCGCCACGATCAAGGCCAGGATGCTCTTCTCGCGCCCATTCAAGTCGGCCAGGGGCAGGTGCGGCGCCTTCGCCGCGCCGAACAGGAAGCCGCGCGCGAAGCGCAGCATGTAGAGCGCGCCGAGCACGATGCCGGACACAGCGGTGACCGCCAGCACCAGCGGCAGGCTGTTGCCCGCCTGATGCAACGGCCAGGCGGCCTTGAAGGCGCCGAGCAGTGCGAGGAACTCGCCCGTGAATCCGCTGGTCGTCGGCAGGCCGACGGATGCCAGCGTGAGGATCATGAAGAACACCGAGTAGACCGGCAACAGCTTGGCCAGCCCGCCGTAGGCCGACAGCTCACGCGTGTGGCAGCGCTCGTAGACCATGCCGACCATCAGGAACAGACCGCCCGCGACCAGGCCATGGCTGACCATCTGGATCAACGCGCCCTGAATGCCGATCAGGTCGAGACTGAGCAGGCCCAGCATCACGTAGCCGAGATGGCTGATGGACGAGTAGGCGATGATCTTCTTGATGTCGTCCTGCACCAGCGCCAGGCAGGCGCCGTAGACGATGCTGATCACCGACAGCGTCATCAGCGCCGGCGTGAAGAGGGCGGTCGCATCGGGAAAGAGCGGAAAGCCCAGCTTCATGAAGCCGTAGGTGCCCATCTTCAGCATCACGCCGGCCAGGATGACCGAGCCTGCCGTGGGCGCCTCGACGTGGGCGTCGGGCAGCCAGGTGTGCAAAGGCACCATCGGCACCTTGATCGCGAAGGCCAGCGCGAAGGCGGCCAGCAGCCACGCCTGCACGTCCAGCGGCAGGCGCGCGGCGACCAGGTCGGCGAAGGCGAACGAAGCTATTCCCGTCGTCGTCTGCAACGAATGGACGAGGTAGATCAGCGCGGCCAGCATCAGGATGCTGCCGAAGGCGGTGTAGAGCACGAACTTGATCGTTGCGTAGATGCGTCGCTCGCCGCCCCAGATGCCGATCAACAGGAACATCGGAATCAACATCGCTTCCCAGAAGACGTAGAACAGGAACAGGTCCTGCGCCAGGAAGGTGCCGAGCATCGCGAACTGGATCAGCAGCAGCATCGCGTAGAACAGCTTCACGTCCTTGGCGATCGCGCTGAAGGCCCCGGCGACCACCAGGGGGCCGAGGTAGGCGGTGAGCGCCACCAACAACAGGTTGGTGCCGTCCAGGCCGATCTGGTAGTGCACGCCCCAGGCCGCGATCCAGGGCAGCCGGGTCTCGAACTGCAGACCCGCGGCGGCGGCGTCGAAGCGGGTGTAGAGCCAGGCCGCGATGGCGAGCTGAACCAGGGTGACCGCCAGTGTCAGCCAGCGCGTGACGTCATGCGCATCCCGCGGCACGAGCAGCAGCACGCCGATGCCTGCCAACGGCAGCCACAACAGCGCGTTCAGCAGCCCGGCCTCAAACATGCCGCCAGCTCCAGAGCACCGCACCGACGATGCCCATCGCGACGAACCACAGGTAGAGCTGCAGGCTGCCGGTCTGCACCCTGCCCAGCACGCCGCCGGTGAAGCGGCCGAGCGCGCCCAGGCTGTTCAGGGTGCCGTCGAGCAGGACGCGGTCCCCCAGGCGCAGGAAGACACGGTCGGAGATCCACACCAGCGGCCGGCCGATCAAGCGCTCGTACAGTTCGTCGACGAAGTACTTGCCCGTCAACCAGCGGTGTGCAATGGGCAGACCCTGGCGCAGCCGATCCGCGCGGCCGGCGTCGCCACGGTAGAGGAAAGCCGCTGCGGCCAGCCCCGCCAGGGCCAGCACCACCGACAGCACCAGCAGCGGTGTCTCGAAGTGGTGCAGGGCCTCCGGGACCGCCGGCAGGGGCAGTTGGGGCTCGAGGAAGTGGGGCAGCGCGAGGAAGCCGCCGACGGCCGACAACAGCGCCAGAAGCACCAGCACGCCGGTCATGGCCAGCGGCGATTCATGCACATGCGCAGCGACCTTCGGGTCCATGCGCGAGCGACCCAGGAAGGCCAGCCAGAGCAGGCGGAACATGTAGAACGCGGTCATCAGTGCCGTCAGGGCCGCAACCCCCCACAGCAGCGGCGAGCCTCCCTGCGGGCTGGCAAAGGCATACCAGAGGATCTCGTCCTTGGAAAAGAACCCGGCCAGCGGCGGGATGCCCGCGATCGCCGCCGTGGCCACCGCGAAAGTCACGAAGGTGACCGGGATGCGCCGTGCCAGGCCGCCCATCTTGCGCAAGTCCTGCTCGCCCGACAGCGCGTGGATCACGCTGCCGGCGCCCAGGAACAGGCAGGCCTTGAAGAAGGCATGCGTG
>JAABTC010000322.1 GCA_011390055.1 Burkholderiales bacterium
CGGGCCGGCGCTTGGATCGTGCGGCCGGCGCGAAGGGCCTGCGCAGCGAAGAAATCGCGTGGATGCGGCTCGAAAGTGAGCGCGCAGGCCGCCACGCCGCGGTGCCTTGCTTCGCTGATGAGCGCGGCCAGCATGGCCTGGTGGCCCCGGTGCACGCCGTCGAAGTTGCCGATCGTGACGGCGCAGGCCGCCGCGATGCCGGGATGGTGAACGCCACGAAACACTCGCATGGCGGTGATTATTGCGGCGCCTTGGCGCCATGCTGCAACGCCCGCAGATTCAGTGACGCGTCAACGGCATGCGGTTGGTGGCCACGAACGAGGCGCCGACGTAGTACGACTCGGTGGCGATCATCGCGTCCAGCAGCAACTCGACTTCGCCGGCCGCCAAGGGCCGCGACATGTGGAACCCCTGTCCCTTCTCGCAGCCCAGTTGCTGCAGTTGCGCGAACTGCGACTGGGTTTCGATGCCCTCGGCAATGACGGACTTGCCCAGCGAGGCACCGAGCGAAACGATGGCCCGCACGATCTCGGCGTTGTTCGATCCTTCGCGCATGCCTTTGACGAACGAGCGATCGATCTTGAGGCTGTCGATCGGCAGCTTCGACAGGTAGCTGAGCGACGAGTAGCCGGTGCCGAAGTCGTCGATCGCCAGCCCGACGCCGATGCGGCGCAGTGCGTCGAGCGTGGGCATCACGTTTTCGACGCGCTGCATCAGGATGTTCTCGGTCAGCTCCAGCGTCAGGTGACGCGGTGCGATGCGCGAGGCCCGCAAGGCCCGCTCGATGCGCTCGGCCAGCGCACTGTGGGCGAGATCGTTGCTGGAAATGTTGACCTGCATCTTGAGGTCACGCAGCGACGCGTCGCGCGACTGCCATGCCTTCAGCTTCAAGCAGGCGCGGGACAACACCATGTCGGTCAGCTCCAGGATCATGCCGGTCTCTTCGGCGATCGGAATGAAGGTGGCCGGAGAAATCTCGCCTCGTGTCGGATGGCTCCAGCGGGCCAGTGCCTCGAAGCCGCAGATCCGGTCCATGCTCAGGTCGTAGAGCGGCTGGTAGTGGACAGCCAGTCTGCCGTCGCCCAGTGCCTCGCGCAGATCGGCCTCCAGGCGCAAGCGGTCGGCCAGCTCGGTGTGCAGTGCGGCATCGAAAACCTCGTGGCGCGCCTTGCCGGCAGCCTTGGCCCGGTACATCGCGATGTCGGCGTCGCGCAGCATTTCTTCGGGCGCCTGGTAGCCCAGCCGGCTGAAGGTGATGCCGATGCTGGCGCTGGTGGTGACGCTGACACCTGCAATCTGCAGCGGCTTCTTCAGCACCGCCTGCAGGCGGTCTGCGAGTTGGGTGGCCGAGGTTTCGCTCTCGACCCGGTGCATCAACACGGCGAATTCATCGCCGCCGAGGCGGGCCACCACGTCGCCGGGGCGAACGTGGTCGTGGATGCGCCGCGAAACCTGGATCAGAAACTCGTCGCCCGCGGAATGGCCCATGCTGTCGTTGATCAGCTTGAAGCGGTCGAAGTCGAAAAACATCAGCCCGAAGTGGTGCTTCGGGTCTTCGTTGGCCGCGACCAAGGCCTCGGTCAGCAGCGTGTGGAAGCGCCCGCGGTTCGGCAGGCCGGTGAGGTTGTCGTGAAAGGCGATGTGGTGCAGTTGCGTTTCGGCGCGGCGGCGGGCGCTGATGTCCTGCACCTGCAGGATCAGGCAGGGTGCGGCCGAATCGGCGTCGGCAAAGATGCCGCAGTGCAGCGCAGCCCACAGTTGTGCGCCGGCCTGGTGTTGGCAACGCACTTCGATGGCGAAAGTCTCGATCTGCTTGCCGTGGATGCGCGCGAACTCGGTTTCCATTGCCAGCAGGTCGCTGTCGTCCACGAAACTGCCGAAGCGCTTGCCGACCAGGGCTTCGCCTTTGTCTTCGCCAAGCAGCGATGCCAGGGCGCCATTGGCTTGCAGGATGCGGCCTTCGAAGGACACGAGGGCCATGCCGATCGAGGCGTGCGTGAAGGCACTTTGGAAGCGTCGCTCGCTGTTCTGCAGCGCGATGACGTGCTGGCTCGATTGCGCGGCCTCGCGTTCGGCCGCCACGATGCGGTCGCGGCGCACGGTGTCGGCCGCCTCCTGCTGGCGCAGGAAATAGTGCACGGTGGTCAGCAGCATCGCGATCACCGGCAGCGCGCCGATCAGCACGCTGATGCCCGAGCTCTGCACCGTCAGGAACAGCAGCGCCGCCAGCAGGGCACTGCCACCGTAGGCGATGCCGACCGTGCCGAAGTTGCCGACGAACGCGAGCAGATCGAAGCGTTCGCCGCGTTTGAGCGAGAACACGATCGACACGAAGACGGTGTTGGTGAAGAAGTAGGTGATGGCCACCACCATCGTCGCCAGCACCAGCAGGCCCGGGTTGTTGACGTGCGTCTCGCCCATCCAGCGGAACAACAAGCTCAGCAACTCGCCGGCGATGTACATGGCCAGGGCCGACATCGGTGGGCTCGCGATGCGGCTGGTCCAGCGCTTGGACGAACGGAAGGCGCCGGTGAAGGCCTCGGCGGCGGCGGCGATCGTGGCAGCAGGCGCACCGTGCATCAGCAGCAGCAGGAAGATGAAGATCTCGCCGGCGACGAAGGAATTCTTCGAACCCGGAATGCGCACCGGAAAGAACCCGGCCACGGCCGCCAGCACCGCGCCGATCATCACCTGTGCAACCGCCTCGAACGGCAACAAGTGCACGATCCACAGCGAGTAGGCAATGACGACGCCGCCCAGCAGCACCATCGTCCACCAGTAGGTGGTGGCCTTGCGGTTGTAGTCGGGCATCAGCGCCTGGTGCAGGTGGTGCAGCGGGCGTAGCAAGGGCGTCGATGTCGGGGTCGCGTCCATGTCGTTGGTTAGAGCGGTACGAGTGTGTCGCGGGATGGGTCGATGCAGGCGTTACTTTTGCACACCGGTGCCTTGAATGCAGCGACGCCGGCGCTCCTGTGGAAGGCCGGCGTCGCAGGGGGCGGCTGGCAGGGGGCCTGCCGCCGAGCGCTCAGGCATCACCTCTC
>JAABTC010000323.1 GCA_011390055.1 Burkholderiales bacterium
CGACAGCCCGGCCTTCGCCGCGCAGCTGCGCGAATGGCTGAAAACGCTGCGCAAAAAGAACGCGAGCGTGGTGTTTGCAACCCAGAGCCTTGCCGACATCGAAAGTTCGGCGATCGCGCCCGCCATCATCGAAAGCTGCCCGACCCGCATCTTCCTGCCCAATGAGCGTGCGGTCGAACCGCAGATTCTGTCGATCTATCGCCGCTTCGGGCTCAACGACCGGCAGATCGAGATCGTCGCGCGGGCGACCCCCAAGCGCGACTATTATTGCCAGTCGGCGCGCGGCAACCGGCTGTTCGAACTCGGCCTGGGTGAAGTCGCCCTCGCTTACACTGCCACCTCGTCGAAAACCGACCAGTTGGCGATTGCCGAGCTGACCGAAGCGCACGGCACGACAGGCTTTGCGGCCGCCTGGCTGCGCCATCGCGGCCTGGGCTGGGCCGCAGACATGTTCCCGGCCCCCCATCCCATTCCCCCCGCCCAGTTGGGCCAACCCAAGGAGTAATGCCATGAAGTCGAGTCTCAAGAAGTCTCTGGGTTTCCGTCAGTTGCTCGTAGCCGGTGCCGCGGTGCTGTCGATGACCGTCACCGCGCTCGTACCTGCTCCGGCCTATGCCCAGTTCGGCGGGATTGTTTACGATCCCTCGAACTACTCGCAGAACATCCTGACCGCTGCGCGCACGCTCGAGCAGATCAACAACCAGATCCGTGCACTGCAGAACCAGGCGACCTCGCTGATTAACGAAGCTCGCAACCTGCAATCGCTGCCGATTACGATGCTCGAACCGCTGCAGCAGCAAATCCGGCAAACGCAGCAGCTGCTCGCCCGTGCACAAGGCATTGCCTACGATGTACAGCAGATCGAACGCGAGTTCGGGCGGCAGTACAAGGATGTCGACCTGACCGGCTCGCAGCGGGCGATGGTCCAGGGTGCCGAGGAACGTTGGCGGGGCAGCGTTGCCGCGTTCGAGGATGCGCTCAAGGTTCAGGCCGGTGCAGTCAGCAACATCGAAGGTGCGCGCACGGCGGTGCAGAGCCTCGTCACCGCGAGCCAGTCGGCGACCGGCGCGTTGCAGGCGGCCCAGGCCGGGAACCAGCTGCTGGCGCTCCAGTCGCAGCAGCTCGCCGACCTGACCGCCACCGTCGCCAGCCTCGGCCGTGCCCAGTCGCTCGATGCGGCCAATGCCGCTGCCGCCAAGGCACAAGCGCGTGAGCAGCTGCGACGCTTCCTCGCGCCGGGACGGGGCTACGTCCCGACCACCGCTCAAATGTTCCGGAACTGAGAAGGTGGACACCAAGCTCTTCGCGCGGATTGGAGCCGGGGCATTCGTCGCCGTGGCGCTGACAATGTCGCTGCTTCAGCTGCGCGAAGAGCGCCCGGCGGCCCTGCCCGAGGTGATCACCGTCTGGGAACCGGACGGCGATCCACTCCCCGGCCAGCTGCGCGCCTGCGCCGCGATGGGCGAACTCGCGCTGTCCTCGCCCGACTGCCGCGCGGCCTGGGCCGAGAAGCGGCGGCGGTTTCTCGGGGTCGGGAGCGACGCCAGCGAGCCAGCCGTGGATGCGGCCGCGCCGCCGCCAGTGACCGAACCCCAACCAGCAAAGGGCCTCTGACATGGGTGGCACCGGCGTCGTCGACCGCTTCCTCGACATCTTCTCGCGCTACATCGACAGCGGGTTCGGGCTGCTTTCGGGCGAGGTTGCGTTCATCGCGTCCACCTTGATCGTGATCGACGTGACGCTTGCTGCTTTGTTCTGGTCATGGGGCGAGGCCGACGACGTGCTGGCACGCCTCGTCAAGAAGACTCTGTTCGTCGGAGTCTTTGCCTACATCATCGGCAACTGGAACAACCTCGCGCGGATCGTCTTCGAGAGCTTCGCGGGGCTCGGCCTCAAGGCCAGCGGCACCGGCTTCACCGCTGCCGAACTGCTGCAGCCGGGCCGCGTCGCGCAAGTGGGTCTCGATGCCGCTCAACCGATGCTCACCGCGATCTCCGACCTCATGGGGTTTGTGAGTTTCTTCGAGAACTTCCTCCAGATCGTGATCCTGCTGATTGCCTGGGCGATCGTCATCATCGCCTTCTTCATCCTCTCGATCCAGCTGTTCGTCACGCTGATCGAGTTCAAGCTGACCACGCTCTGCGGGTTCGTGCTGATCCCATTCGGGCTGTTCGGCAAGACCGCCTTCATGGCCGAGCGTGTGCTCGGCAACGTGGTGTCGAGCGGCATCAAGGTGCTGGTGCTCGCTGTGATCGTCGGCATCGGCTCGACCATCTTCTCCGAGTTCACCAGCGCGATCACGGCTGAGCCGACCATTGAGGACGCGCTGTCGATCATGCTCGCGAGCCTAACCCTGCTGGGCCTCGGGATCTTCGGACCCGGCATTGCCAACGGCATCGTCTCGGGCGGACCGCAGTTAGGCGCAGGCGCGGCAGCCGGGACCGCGCTGCTTGCTGGCGGCGCTGCTGCTGGCGCGGTTGCCGGCGCGCGGATGGCCGGTGGCGCGGTCGCTAGTGCTGCTTCCAACGTCGCACATGGCACCTCGCGCGCCGCAGGCGGGGCGACCATGGCCTATTCGCTGGGCTCGGCGGGCAAGTCGGGAGCGTCAGCGGTGAGCTCTGGTATGGCTGCGGTCGGCGAGGCCGCCGTGGGTGCTGCGACCTCACCCCTGCGCAAAGCGGGTGACGGCATGAAGCAGTCCTTCCGTGAGGGCAGCCGCGCCGCGATCACTAACACCGGCGGCTCAATCACGCCCGGACCTAATACGCCGCCCAAACCGCCCGCCGATGCTGACCAAGGCCAGCCCGCTTGGGCCAAGGCGATGAAGGACCGGCAGACCATCGCGCACGGCGCGACCATCGCCGCTCACACGCTCAAGTCTGGCGACAGCCATGGCGGCGGGGCTTCCATCGACACCTCCGAAAAGGACTGACGCACATGTTTAGGCGACCCTCGATCCGCTACGGCAAGACCCCCGAACCCGAAACGCCCTACCAGCGCGCCGCGCAGGTCTGGGACGACCGGATCGGTTCGGCCCGG
>JAABTC010000324.1 GCA_011390055.1 Burkholderiales bacterium
CGGCAGGCGGATCGCGGCGCGCAGCAGTCCGGCCAGGCTGAACGGCACGCGGGCGTAACTCGGTTTTTCCGGGGCTGACTCGTCGCTCACCGCGCGAATGCTGACAGAAACCACCGAAATGGGGAATGGCCCTATTTTTTTGCGAAATGGGGATTGGCCCCATTTACCCGCCGAAATGGGGCCAATCCCCATTTAAGCTAAAATGGCACATGTGCCGCAGACGCACTCAACCAGGAGCGACTCATCATCACGGGATTCACCAACCTGCGCACCGCGCTGGTGCTGTTCGTCGTCTTTCCCTGCCTGCTGGCCACGGGCCTGATCGGCTGGGCCGGGCTGCGCGGCCTGGAAGAACAGGTCAACGCCCGCATGCAGGACGACCTCGAGCTGATCGCGCGCACCCTGCGCCTGCCGCTCAGCCAGGCGATCGCGCGCAACCGGCCGGAGCTGATCCGCGACACCATCGAGTCCACCGTCGGCTTCGGCCGCGTCTACGCGGTGAATGTCTACGACGAGAGCGGGCACAAGATCGCGGGCACCGGCCGCCGCGTCGCCGCCGTGCCGACCGCGGAGGCTGCCGAACTGGCCGGCCAGCCCGAGCGCCAGGAAGGCTCGACCGAGCTCGGCGACGAGAAGCTGTTCTCGGTCTTCCAGCCGCTGGTCGGCGAAGGCGAGCGCATCTCCGGCCTGCTGCAGGTGACCCGCCACAGCGGCGTGGTGCAGGACTACCTGGATCGCGTCCGCTTCATGGCCTTGCTGGGCATCGGCGCCACCGGCCTGCTGTTCAGCGGCGTGATCGTGTTCGGCCATCACTTCAGCGTCGGCCGCCACCTGCGCCGCCTGCAAGCCGGCATGCGGCGGATCCGCGAAGGCGATCTCTCGCATCGCCTCGAGATCGGCGGCGCCGCAGAGTTCCGGCACGTCGCGCACGGCATCAACCGCATGCTCGACGGCATCACCGAATCACAACGCCAGCTCGAAGCGCAGCGCGCCACCGAGCAAAGCCTGCGTGCGCGCCTGCAACGAAGCGAAAAAATGGCCGCCATCGGCCGCCTGGCCGCGGGCATCGCCCACGAGCTCGGCTCGCCCCTCTCCACCCTGTCCGGCCGCACCCAGCAGATGCTGCGCAACGCGCCGGAAGGCTCGGACGAGCGCAAGGCCCTGCTGGCCATCAGCGACGCCGCCGACGACATGGAAAAAACCATCCGCCAGCTGATGGACTTCGGCCGCTGCAACCCGGTCAACCGGGCGCCGGTGCGCGTCGCCGCCCTGCTGCGCGAGCTTGCCGATGACGCGCGCGAGCGCGGCCCGCAGCACATGCGCATCGAGGTGGACATGCCGCCGGAGACGCTGCAGGTCCAGGCCGATGCGCTGCGCCTGGAACAGGCCGTGCGCAACCTGCTGGAGAACGCGGTGCACGCGGCACGTTCACGAGTGCGCGTGGGCGCGACGATCGCTACCGATGAACCGCACGCTACCGGGCTCCGCAACCCCATGCTGCAGATCTTCGTCGGCGACGACGGCCCGGGCGTGCCCGACGCCGAGCACGAGCGCGTGTTCGAGCCCTTCTACACCAGCAAGCCGGTGGGCCAGGGCACCGGCCTGGGCTTGAGCGTCGCCAGCGCCGTGGCCGACGACCACGACGGCAGCCTGGCCGTGTCACGCGACCCGCTGGGCGGCGCGCGTTTCACCTTGACGCTGCCGCTGAACACCTCGACGCTGCCGCTGGAGGCGCCCGATGTCACCGCCTGAAGAGCACGCCTCGCGCATCCTGGTGGTGGAGGACGACGACGGCCTGCGCGACATGCTGCGCCACGAGCTGGAGGACGCCGGCTACCGTCTCGCCAGCGCGCCCGACGCCGACGCCGCGCGTCGCCACATCGCCCGCCACCACCCCGACCTGGTCATCAGCGACCTGCGGCTGCCGGGCGACAGCGGCCGCGACCTGCTCGACCATTGCCGCACGCTCGACGCACCGCCCGGCTTCATCATGATCACGGCCTTCGGCACCGTCGAACAGGCGGTGGAAGCGCTCAAGCGCGGCGCCGACGATTTCCTCACCAAGCCGCTGCGGCTGGACCACCTGCGCCTGGCCGTCGCCCGCGTGCTGAACGCGCGCCGGCTGCGCTCGGAAGTGATGCAGTACCGCAAGCTGCTGGACGCCGGCGAGTTCCACGGCATGGTCGGGCGCAGCACGCCGATGCGCACGCTGTTCGATGCCATCCGCCAGGTGGCGCCGCTGGGCGGCCCGGTGATCGTCACCGGCGAAAGCGGCACCGGCAAGGAGCTGGTGGCGCGCGCCGTGCATGCCGAGAGCCCGCGCCGCGACGCGCCCTTCGTGCCGCTGAACTGCGCCGCCATGCCGCCCGAGCTGATGGAGAGCGAGCTGTTCGGTCATGCACGTGGCGCTTTCACCGGCGCGACGCAGCAGCGGCCCGGGCTGTTCGTGGAAGCGGACGGCGGCACGCTGCTGCTCGACGAGATCGGCGAGATGCAGCCCGACCTGCAGGCGAAACTGCTGCGCGTGCTGGAAGACGGCTGCATCCGGCCGCTGGGCAGCGACCGCGAAGTCACCGTGGACGTGCGCCTGATCGCCGCGACCAACCGCGACCTGGAGGCCGAGGTCGCCGCCGGCCGCTTCCGGGAGGACCTGTTCTTCCGGCTGGAGACCTTCCCGCTCGCCGTGCCGCCGCTGCGCGAGCGCGGTGAAGACCTGGACCTGCTGGCGGCGCACTTCATCGAGCGCTTCGCCGCGCTGGGCCAGCACAAGCCGCCTAAGCTGTCCGAGGCCGCGCTGGACTGCCTGAAGCGTTACCGTTTCCCCGGCAACGTGCGCGAGCTCGGCAACGCGCTGGAGCGCGCCACCGCCTTTTGCGACGGCCGCGAAATCAGGCCTGCTCATCTGCCGGAGCGGATCCGCAGGGCGGCGCATGCAGCCGGGACGGCTGGGGTGGCTGATGACCCGGCGCAGCCTGGGCGCGACACTGGGCCTGAGACTGGGCCTGAGACTGGGCGCGATCCTGCCAT
>JAABTC010000325.1 GCA_011390055.1 Burkholderiales bacterium
GCATGGTGGGTTACGAGTGCATCGACTTCCTCGAAGGCCAGGTCGCCATGCGCCGGCCCGAGCGCTTCGGCAAGTACAAGCTGGAAGACCTGCCGCCGATTCCGCCGGTGCCGCGCGAACGCGCGAACTACAAGGAATGCCAGTACGCGCCGGGCGACTACGAAGCCATCACCAGCCAGCGGCCGATCGCCGTGCACGCGCTGGAGCATCCGACCAAGTTCGACGCCGGCGTCTACATGTTCCGCAAGCTGCTGCGCGATGCGGTGCGCGGAACCAACCCGCGCGCCGCGCCCGAGCAGTTTGCGGAATGGCTGCGCGAGAACGGGGGTGCACCCAACAGCTATTGCAGCGGCAACGTGTTCGACCTGCCGGTGGGCCGCACCAATGAAGAGGAAGTGACGCTACGACGGCACCTGGCGCGCCAGGTGGTGGCCATCCTCAACGAGGTCGAGACCATGAAAGGCCAAGAGCGTGCGGCCATCGTCCGCCAGCGCCTGGAAGCGCTGCAACAAGACGTGCTGGCGCGGAGGCAGGCGTGAGCCTCATCGACAGCGGCCCCGGCGGCGCCGACACGCTGCAACTGCAGGTGCGCGCCATCCGCCTGCAGGCCGAGCGCACGCATTCGTTCGAACTGTCCCACCCGGACGGCGCGCTGCTGCCGCCCGCGCAGGCCGGCTCGCACGTCGACGTGCATCTGCCCGGCGGCCTGTTGCGTTCCTACTCGCTGGCCGGTGACCCACAGGACTGCTCCCACTGGCTGCTGGGCGTGCTGCGCGAACTCGATGGTGGCGGCGGTTCCCGCGCCATGCACGAGAGCGTGCGCGTGGGCGACTTGCTGACGCTCAGCGCGCCGCGCAACGCCTTTGCGCTGGCGCCAGCGGCCAACCACAGCGTGCTGCTGGCCGGTGGCATCGGCATCACACCCCTGAAGGCGATGGCGCATGTGCTGGCCGCGCAGGGCAGTTCGTTTGAACTGCATCACTGCGTGCGCAGCCCGCAGTACGCGGCCTTTGCCACCGAGCTGGATGGGATCGTGCCGACCGGCCGTTTGCACCGGCATTTCGACGGGGGTGTACCGGCCCAGGGCCTGGACATTGCCGAGCTGTTGGCCAGCCCTGCGCCGGGCACGCACCTGTACTACTGCGGTCCCGCAGGCTTCATGCAAGCCTGTGCCGACGCCAGCCGCCACTGGCCCGCAGGCAGCGTGCACTTCGAGCACTTCAAACCACCGATCTCCACGGCGCCGGCCATGCCCGCAGGCAGCTTCGAGGTGCTGTTGGCGCATAAAGGCGTCCGCGTGCAGGTGCAGCCCGAGCAGACGATCATCCGCGCTATGGAACTGGCCGGCTTGCGCGTGCCGACCTCGTGCCTGTCGGGACTGTGCGGCTCCTGCAAGACGAACTACCTGGAAGGCGATGTCGAACACAACGACTACATCCTGAGCGACGAAGAACACAAGACCTGCATGACGCTGTGCGTGTCGCGCGCGCGCAGCCCGCTGCTGGTGCTGGACCTCTGAAACCCCAACGAAAGACCACCATGCTCGACACCGTCAAGAAGCGCTCCATCTACGACCCGACGCAACCCGGCCTGATTTACCCGGAAGCGCCGACCTTCGAGAACTTCGCCGCCGAACGCCTGCACTTGAAGCAGCGCCTGGTGGCAGCCTGCCGCGCCTTTGCGCTGGAAGGCTTCGACTATGGCTTCGCCGGCCACCTGACGATCCGCGATCCGGAGCGCCCCGAGCTGTACTGGACCAACCCGATGTGCGTGCACTTCGCGCAGGTGAAGGTTTCGAACCTGATCCTGGCCGACCACAAGGGCCGGGTCGTCGAAGGCCGCCACGCCATCAACCGCGCCGGCTTCGTGCTGCACGGTGCAGTGCACGAGGCGCACCCCGACATCGTGGCCATGTGCCATGCCCACACCGTCTACGGCACCGCCTTCGCCGCGCTCGGCCGGCCCCTGGCGCCGATCTCGCAGGATGCCGCGGCCTTCTTTGAGGACCACGTGGTCATCAAGGACGAAGCCGGCCAGGTGGCGGTGGAAGAAAGTGCGGGGCTCGCCGTTTGCGACTGGTTCAAGGGCGTCAAGGCCGCGATCCACCAGAACCACGGCCTGCTCACCGCCAGCCGCCACAGCATCGAGGCAGCCGCCTTCTGGTTCATCGCGCTGGAGCGCTGCTGCCGGCAGCAACTGCTGGTCGACGCGGCCGGCCACACGCCGACGCTGGTGTCGCCCGAGCGCTCGCGCTACAGCCGCGAGCACGTGGGCTCGGAATACATCGGCTGGCTGCACTTCCAGCCGATTTACGACCACCTGGTCGCGACCCAGCCCGACATGCTGGATTGAGAGGCAGGCGCGGCGTACACAAGCGCCAGGTTAAGGTCGCTCCATGCAACTCATCGTCTCAGCCAGTCTTATCCTGGCCATCGTCGTGTGGGGCGTCATCGCCCCCGCTTCGCTCGGCGGGGTGTTCGACACGTTGCTGGCCGTCATCACGCGCGACTTCGGCTGGCTCTACCTGTGGGTGGTGCTGGGCTTGGTGGTGCTGGCGATGGTGCTGGCCTTCAGCCGCTACGGCACCATCAAGCTCGGTGGCGAGGACGATGAACCGGAGTTTTCCATCGGATCCTGGTTTGCGATGCTGTTTGCCGCCGGCATGGGCATCGGCCTGGTGTTCTGGGGTGTGGCCGAACCGATTTTGCACTACGGCGCACCGCCTCCCGGCATCGCGCCGAAGACGCCTGAGGCGGCCAACGCTGCCATGCGCTACAGCTTCTTCCACTGGGGCCTGCATCCCTGGGCGGTCTACAGCATCGTGGCGCTGGCCATTGCATTCTTCCAGTTCCGCAAGGGCGGCTCAGCGTTGGTGAGCAGCGCGGTCGAGTCGCTGCCATGGGCGCCACTGAAGAAGCTCGGCCCGGTGGTCAACGTGCTGGCGGTGATCGCCACCGCCTTCGGCGTGGCGGCCTCGCTGGGCATGGGCGCGTTGCAGATCAACAGCGGCCTGAATTCA
>JAABTC010000326.1 GCA_011390055.1 Burkholderiales bacterium
CGGCGCAACGGTTCGACACTGCGGTTGGTCATCAGCACGTTGGCGGTCAGCAGGCGCAGGCTCGATTCCCTTCGCGGGTTGCGGCTGGGCTGCACCTGCTTCCTCGCAAACGGCAGGTAGGCATACATCATGTAGCTCTGCCAGGCGAGCGCCGCGATCAGTGCGACCAGGGACACAACCTCGACGGTGTCCAGGCGATCCCGCATCACGAACCCGGCCAGCAGGACCACGGCGCCCACGATGCAGATCTGCGCGCGCGGAAAATCGAAGACCCGGATCCACCAGGCCTCCTTGCGAACCATCGGGATGACGGTTGCGACGATCAGCAGCCAGCCGGCGACGAGCAAGGCGATCCTCATTGCGCGATCTAACCTGCGGTCTGCAACGGCGGCTGAGGCGCGACGCGCAGCGGTGGCAGGCCCACGATCTCGAAGGTGGCCGATGCGATGCCGATGCCGGCGGCGTCGAGCGCGGCCAGGATGTCGCGTGCCATGGCGTCCTTCACGTCGCGCGTGCCCCGGTCGGCCACGAGAAAGCGCACCGTGAGCTCGAGCCAGTTGTCGGTCAGGCGCCAGAAGACACGCGGCTCGAGGTCGGTGATCTCTGCGGCGTAGCGGCGCTTCATCTCGCGCAGCGCGTCGGCGCTGAGCTCGGAAAGCATCAGCGCGTGCCTGCGTGCGGCGTCGAGCAGGATGCGTTCGGCGCGCGCGCGGTCGTCGCGGTACGCCACGGGCAGGCTCAGCTCCTCCCAGATGTAGGGGAAGTCGCGCGTGTAGTTGTAGATCGGCTCGGCGAAGATCTTGTCGTTGGTCACGGTGACGATGCGCCCGGTGTACTGCCGGCTCTTGACCCACATCGCGGGGTCGGACGCCTGCACAGCGGGCGGCTGGCCCATCTCCATGATCGTGGTCTGGATGAAACCAAGCGCCAGCACGTCGCCGCGCACGCCGCCCATCGTGATGCGGTCGCCCACGGTGAACGTGCGCCCGCGCAGGATCACGAAGTAGCCGGCGAACGCGGTGATCACTTTCTGCAGCGCAAAGGCCAGGCCTGCGGTGACCAGCCCGAGCGCGGTGGTCAGGCGCGCGGGCTCGTCGAACCACACCGAAAGGATGCCCAACACGAGCAGAACCGCCGTGAACAGGCCCAGACCCTGGCGCGTCCAGAAGCGCACGCGCAGGTTCGCGTGGCCGCGCAGCACGAACTGCGTAAGCGCGCCCAGGCCCCAGCGCAGCAGCAGCACGACGCCGATGAGCGCGAACGTGAGGAAGAGCTTGTTCGCGTTCTCCGGGTTCGCGCCGACCAGCCGTATGCCGAAAAACTCCATGGTTCGTCCTTCGCTTATGGTTCGCTAAGGGGCCGCCGGCGCGGCATCGAGAGCGGCCCGTGCCACGGCACTCGCCGCTTCGACCTGGGCGCGGTCGTAGGCGATGGCAAGACTGGCTTCGGCCAGCTCGGCCACAAGCGCCAGCTGCTGGAGCAGGACGCGTCGGCGTGAAGGATGGCGGGTCTGAAGCGCGGTGGTGCCGAGTGCGCGCTGCAACGCGACCAGCACCGCGACGTTGCCGGCGCCGCTGCTGCGGATCTGGTCGCACGCCAGCGCCGTGAGACTTGCGAACGTCGGACTGCGCGCGACCACGCGCAGCGCGTTGCCATCGGTGCGCGTGGGGCTTTCGATGCGCTGGCGTGCCGCCGCGGCGAGGATGGCGCCGAGGTACTCGACGCAGGTCACTGCGGTCGTGGTGTCGTTGATGCCGGGCGAAAGCGCCTTCAACGCGATGTCGACGATCTGCCGGATGCCGAACGCGGGGTCCTGCTCGATGGTGCGAGAGTCCCCGATCGCGTAAAGCTCGCCAAGTTCATCGGCCGCCGCGGCATCGAGCGGCGAGGCGGGCTGCAGCGATACCAGCGGCGCCCTTTCCACGATGAAATCACCGATGCCGCACTCCATGCGCACGACCAGGTTGCGCGCCCGCGCAAACTCGAGCAGCCTGTCGTTGTCGACACTCTGGATGTAGCCGCTGCGCGCCGCCGGGACCGGCTGCCATGCCTCCCGATCGAGGGACGCCATAGCGCCGTCCTCGGCCTCGTTGCCGAGCTCGTGCGGGAACAGCTTGCGCAGCACTTCGATCGTCTCACGGGCTGCGGTGGAGATGATCGTGTTGGCTTGGATGGAGGTGGCGATGTGATGGATGAACAGGATCAACACACCGACGCTCGCCAGCGCGAGGGCGATGCCGCCGAGCACCGCGAGCGACGGGACGAAGCGCCCTTCGTCCGTGCTGCGCAGGGTGCGCAGGACGATGATGCAATAAGCGAAAACGCCGACGAAGAAACCGAGCACGAACTGGTTCGTGCGGTTGCGCATGAAGTTGCGCAGGATTCGCGGTGTGTACTGGCTCGAAGCCAGCGTGAGTGCCACGATGGTGATCGAGAAGATCACGCCAGTGATTGTGATCATCGAGCTGGCAATGGCCGACAGCATGCCGCGCGAGCCGTCCACGCCCGCGCCGAACAGACGCGGCCAGCGTGCGACCATCTGGTCGCTGAGCAGCCCCTCGGCTTCGACGAGACCCAGCGCAAGCGCAACGGCGCCGACAACCATCAGCGCCGGGACGAACCACAGGCTGGTGTTGACTTCGACCCAGAGTTGCTTGAGCCGGATCATCCGCACACGCGCCTGAAGGGCAGGCCGGCAAAACTGACCAAGCTGGGGTTTGAACTCATCGGCATCGTCAACCGGCCTGTTGCGTGTTGGGCTTTCCGGCAAGCAGCGCTCCCGCACCCGGCCGACGTCGAACGGGCACCCGAACGCATGACTTCGGGAAGAAGCTATGGAGCCAAGACCGACGTATTGCCGAGAAGACTTTCTCAGATTGGGGATGAACTGACGGCGCCCAGCGGTCAGTGGAGGGAGGCACCCGTAGAATTCCGCCCGATGGAGGCACCCGGCAACCTGTTCGTGATCGCAGCGCCGAGCGGCGCCGGCAAGTCGAGCCTGGTGAATG
>JAABTC010000327.1 GCA_011390055.1 Burkholderiales bacterium
CCGAACTGAAAGCGCTTTCAAACTTTAGGCAGGTCGGGCCGATGTGTCAATCGAGGGTTAGTGCGGAGGCGCCGGACGGGCGCAGCGTGCCCCGGCGTGCCGGCGTTCAGGCCTTCTTGAGCATGCGGCTGGATTCGCGCGGGATGAAGCGCGGCGGTGGCATCACCGCGGTCGGCGCTTCGCCGGCCAGCAACTGCAGCATCGCGTTGGCCGTCAACCGGCCGAGCTCGTGCACCGGCTGGTGGATGGTGCTCAAGGGGGGCAGCGCATACATCGCGTTGGGCAGGTCATCGAACCCCACCAGCGACACGTCGTCGGGCACGCGCAACGAGCGCCTGTGCAAAGCCAACGCAGCACCGAACGCCATCTGGTCGTTGGCCGCAAAGATGGCACTGAAGGCCACGCCGCTGTCGAGCAGGCGCTCCACCGCCAGCAGTCCGCTTTCTTCGTTGAACTGCCCCGGCATGACCAGCCCGGGGTCGAAGGCGATGCCGGCAGCCTCGAGGGCGGCGCGGTAGCCACGCTGACGCTCGTTCGCATCCGGATGGCGCGCGTCACCGGCGATGAAGGCGATGCGCCGGTGTCCCAGGGCGAGCAGGTGGTGCGTGGCCAGGCGGCCGCCTTCGAAGTTGTCGAAGTCGAGCGCGAACAGGCCGGGTGCTTTCAGGCGCCGTCCCGTGGCCACGATCGGCAGGGCCTTGGCCTGGTTGCGCAAGGCCTGGTCGCTCAGGCGCCCGGTGAGCACGATGATGCCGTCGACGCGGCGCGAACGCAGCACCTCGATGCAGCGCGCCTCCTCGGCCGCATCCCACTGGCCGCTGACGAACAAGGCGCTGTAGCCGGCCTGGTCGAAGGTGTCTTCGATGCCGCGCAGCGCCAGGCCGTAGAACGGGCTGTCGATGGCCTGGGTGATGACGCCGACGCTCATCGTGCGGCCCCCCGCCAGGCCGCGCGCGATCGGGTTCGGCACGAACCCCAGGCGCGCGATGGCGCGGTCGATGGCCTTGCGCTTGACCTCGCTGACCACCGCGGTGCCGTTGAGAATGCGCGAGACGGTGCTCGGCGAGACTCCGGCCGCCTCGGCCACCATGCCCAGCGTCACCTGCGGTTTGTCGTGGGCGGCTGCGGCGCGCGTTTTTCGCTCTGTCACGGCCTTGATCTTCATACTGGCGCAGCCTCGAGCTAGCGGTAGCTGCGGGCGTCCTCGATCACCTTGCCGTCGTTGGGCAGTTCGCCGGGTTGTGCCAGCGCGATCTCGCCGCGCAGCTTGGTCACGTCGCGCAGGCTCTGGGCCAGGCGCTCGGCCAAGCCCTCGGAGGCCGCACCCTGCGCGACCTCGGCATGCAGCGTCATGCGGTCGTTGGCCATCTCGCCCTCGACAACCAGGCGCGCGCGGGAGATTTCAGGATGACGCTTGACCACCGCGGCCACCTGGCTCGCATGCACGAACATGCCGCGCACCTTGGCGGTCTGGTCGGCGCGGCCGAGCCAGCCCTTGATGCGGGTGTTGGTGCGGCCGCTGGGACAGGGGCCGGGCAGCACCGCGGAGAGGTCGCCGGTCCCGAAGCGGACCATCGGATAGTCCGGGTTGAGCGTGGTGACCACGACCTCGCCGACCTCGCCGTCGGCCACCGGCTCGCCGGTGCCGGGACGCACGATCTCGGCGATCACGCCTTCGTCGAGCACCAGGCCTTCGCGGGCCGGTGTTTCGTAGGCGACGAGGCCCAGGTCGGCGGTGGCGTAGCTCTGGTAGGCCTGGATGCCGCGCTCGGCCAGCCAGTCGCGCAGCGAGGGCGGGAAGGCTTCGCCGCCGACCAGCGCCTTGGTCATGCAGGCCATGTCGGTGCCGGTTTCGGCCGCCTTCTCGACCAGGATCTTCAGGAAGCTCGGCGTGCCGATGTAGGCGTCGGGGCGCAGGTCGTCGATGGCCTGGAGCTGCAGTTCGGTGTTGCCGACGCCGCCGGGAAAGACCGTGCAACCGAGCGCCAGCGCGCCCGACTCCATCATCAGGCCGCCGGGCGTGAGGTGGTACGAAAAGCAGTTGTGGACCAGGTCGCCGGCGCGCAGCCCTGCAGCATGCATCGCGCGCGCCAGGCGCCAGTAGTCGGGCGCAAGGCCTTCGGGTTCGTAGATCGGCCCGGGCGACTGGTAGACCCGTTGCGCACGCCGCAGCGTACCGAGCGCGCGCCAGCCGATCGTCGCGTGGCCACCGAAGGGGTCACGGCCTGCGCGCCGCGACTGCCGCTGCAGCTCGTGCAGCTCGCTCTTGCGCACCACGGGCAGGGCGGCCAACGCAGAGCGGCTGCACACGGAGGCCGCGTCGATGCCGGCGAGCGAGGCCGCGAAGGCGGGCGCATGCTGCTGTGCGTGCCGGATCACGCCGGGCAGGGCGGCCATCAAGGCGGCTTCGCGCACCGTGGGATCGCGCGCCTCCAGCGCATCGAAGTGCTGCGCATTCATTCGTCGTGTTCCCAGCGCGCGAGGCGCTTCTTGACCTCGTCGACGAGCTTGCGCTGGTCGGCGGCGGACTTCACGGTCGAGCGGTCCCACTCCGGCGTGAGTGCCAGCCGCCGTGCGAGCTTCGCCTGGATCACGCCGCCTTCCACCGCAAGTTCGGCCACACGCTTGCCGCGCTGCTCGAAGGCGTTGCCGCGCTCGAAGAGCTTCAGGTCGCGCAGGGTGCGCTTGAGGCTCAGCAAGGCGGCTTCGGCATCGAAGGGCGGCGCCGCGATGCCGAAGTCGCCATCGCTGCTCACGACAGCCACCTCTTGCGCCGCTTGTAGCTCTTGACGTCCTTGAAACTCTTGCGATCACCGCCACCCATGCCGAGGTAGAACTCCTTCACGTCCTCGTTCTCGCGCAGGTTCTTGGCTTCGCCGTCCATCACCACGCGGCCGTTTTCCAGGATGTAGCCGTAGTCGGCGTAGCGCAGCGCCATGTTGGTGTTCTGCTCGGCCAGCAGGAAGGTGACCTTCTCGCGCTGGTTCAAGTCTTTCACGATCTCGAAC
>JAABTC010000328.1 GCA_011390055.1 Burkholderiales bacterium
CGCGGTGATGGAGGAGGTGAAGAACACGACGGCGCTGACGATCTGATGCGGCTTTGGATTCATCAACAAAACCCATCGCGACCCACAAACCGCTCGCCCTGAGGTATCGAAGGGCAGCGCAAGGGCTTCGATACCTCAGCCCGAACGGTTCCTATCGTCGGTTCTTGCCGTCGGCCTGCGCCGGGCAATCCGCGCGCAGCGCGGAGAGGCCGTCATCTCTGGCCGAAGATCGCGCTGCCGACACGAACGATGGTCGCGCCTTCGGCCACGGCGGCCTCGAGGTCGTCGCTCATGCCCATCGACAGCGTGTCCAGCGCCAGCCCGTCGGCCCTCAGCGCTTCGAGCAGTCCGCGCAGGCGGCGGTGCGGTTCGCGCTGCGCCGCGGCTCCTGCACGTGGCGCCGGGATCGACATCAACCCGCGCAGCCGCAGCCGGGGCAGTGCGGCCACGGCCCGCGCCAGCGTGAGCAGTTCTGCGGGCGCCACACCGCTCTTGCTGGCCTCGCCGTCGAGGTTGACCTGCAGACAGACTTGCAAGGGCGGCAGGTCGACCGGCCGCTGCGCCGACAGCCGCTCGGCGGTTTTCAGGCGGTCGACGCTGTGGACCCAGTCGAACGCGGCAGCCACGTCGCGTGTCTTGTTGCTCTGCAGCGGGCCGATCAGGTGCCATTCGATGCCGGCGCGCAGGTCGCTCAAGGCGTCGATCTTGGCCAGTGCCTCCTGGACATAGTTCTCGCCGAACGCGCGCTGCCCGGCGGTCGCTGCTTCTCGCAGCACGTCGGCGCCGAAGGTCTTGCCCACCGCCAGCAGCGTGACGCTTTGCACGGGGCGTTGCGCTGCGGCACAGGCAGCCGCCATGCGCTCCCTCACTTGTTGTAACTTGCCTTCGATGCTCGCCATAATCGCCGAGCGTATCCGAAGCAATCCGCCGAGCTCACCGCCCAAGGGACCCATGGACATCACGCAACTGCTGGCCTTCTCGGTCAAGAACAAGGCCTCCGACCTCCACTTGTCGTCGGGCCTGCCGCCGATGATCCGGGTGCACGGCGACGTGCGGCGCATCAATGTCGACCCGCTCGAGCACAAGCACGTGCACGACATGGTGTACGACATCATGAACGACTCGCAGCGCAAGCACTACGAAGACACGCTGGAGTGCGACTTCTCGTTCGAGATCCAGGGCCTGGCCCGGTTTCGGGTCAACGCGTTCAACCAGAACCGCGGCTCGGCCGCCGTGTTCCGGACCATCCCGAGCAAGATCCTGACGCTCGAACAGCTCAACACGCCGAAGATCTTCGCCGAGCTGTCGCTGAAGCCGCGCGGCCTGGTGCTCGTCACCGGCCCGACCGGCTCGGGCAAGAGCACCACGCTCGCTGCGATGGTGAACCACCTGAACGAAAACGAGTACGGCCACGTGCTGACGGTCGAAGACCCGATCGAGTTCGTGCATGAATCGAAGAAGTGCCTGGTCAACCAGCGAGAGGTCGGGCCGCACACGCTGAGCTTCAACAACGCGCTGCGCGCCGCGCTGCGCGAAGACCCGGATGCGATCCTGGTCGGCGAGCTGCGCGACCTGGAGACGATCCGTCTGGCACTCACGGCCGCCGAGACCGGCCACCTGGTGTTCGGCACCCTGCACACCAGCAGCGCGGCCAAGACCATCGACCGGGTGGTCGACGTGTTTCCGGCGGCCGAAAAGGAAATGGTCCGCTCGATGCTGTCGGAATCGCTGATCGCGGTGATCTCGCAGACCTTGTGCAAGCTGAAGGACGGCTCGGGCCGCGTGGCAGCGCACGAGATCATGCTCGGCACCTCCGCCATCAAGAACCTGATCCGCGAGAACAAGATCGCGCAGATGTACTCGGCCATCCAGACCGGCTCGAGCCTGGGCATGCAGACGCTGGACCAGACGCTGACCGAGCTGGTCAAGCGCAACATCATTTCGCCGTCGGAAGCGCGCAGCCGCGCGCGTACCCCTGAAAATTTCCCAGGCTGATCAAGGACCCCAAATGGAACGCGACCAAGCCTCGAAATTCGTCAACGACCTGCTGCGCCTGATGGTCAGCCGCAACGGCTCCGACCTCTTCCTCACCGCCGACTTCCCGCCCGCGATCAAGGTCGACGGCAAGATCACGAAGGTCAGCCCGCAGCCGCTGTCGGCCCAGCACACCATGGCGCTGACGCGCGCGGTGATGAACGACAAGCAGGCAGCGGAGTTCGAGCGCACCAAGGAGTGCAACTTCGCGATCTCGCCCACCGGCATCGGCCGCTTCCGCGTCAACGCCTTCGTGCAGCAGGGCGCCGTGGGCCTGGTGATGCGGACGATCCCGATGACGATCCCGACGATCGACAGCCTGGGCCTGCCGCAGATCCTGAAGGACATCGCGATGACCAAGCGCGGCCTGACGATCTTCGTCGGCGCCACAGGCTCGGGCAAGAGCACCTCGCTGGCCGGCCTGGTCGACTACCGCAACGAAAATTCCTACGGCCACATCATCACGATCGAAGACCCGGTCGAGTTCGTCCACGCGCACAAGAATTGCATCGTCACGCAGCGCGAAGTCGGCATCGACACCGACGACTGGGCTCCCGCGCTGAAGAACACGTTGCGCCAGGCGCCGGACGTGATCCTGATGGGCGAGATCCGCGACCGCGAAACGATGGAGCACGCTGTCGCCTTCGCCGAGACCGGCCACCTGTGCCTGGCCACGCTGCACGCCAACAGCTCGAACCAGGCGCTCGACCGGATCATCAACTTCTTCCCCGAAGAGCGCCGGGCGCAGCTGCTGATGGACCTGTCGCTCAACCTGAAGGCGCTGATCTCGCAGCGCCTGCTGCCGCGCCAGGAAGGCAAGGGCCGCATCGCCGCGGTGGAGATCCTGCTCAACACGCCACTGGTCTCGGACATGATCTTCAAGGGCGAAGTCGGCGACATCAAGGAGCTGATGAAACGTTCGCGCGAGCTCGGCATGCAGACCTTCGACCAGGCCCT
>JAABTC010000329.1 GCA_011390055.1 Burkholderiales bacterium
ATGAACAAGGGGTTGTACATCTGGCCCGGCGCGCCGGCCACATGCAGGGCTGCCGTGCGGGCCATCTGGTTCGCGCGGCCGGCCACCAGAGTGTCGAAGGTCAGGGCCGGGTTGAGCCGGTGCTGCGGTTGCACCACTGGCGCACGGGAGGCTGGGGCCGAGGTGCGCGCCGGGCCCGGCGATGCGCCGGATAGGGCGTCGGCAGCGAATGCAGTGCTCGAAGGGGCGCCGGGACCCTGGGCCGCGCCGCCGTTCGCGCCGCCGGCTTGTGGAGCCTCGCGGGGCGCAAGTTGCAGGTCGAGCTTGATCGGCTTGCCGGCCAGACCACTCAGCACACCCTCGATGCGCGCAGCATATTGCGACCGGATCCAGTCGAGCTTGAAGCGGTTCGGAACCTTCAGCGACACCACGGTCGAGCCGCCAGCGTCGAGCGCGGCCGAGACCTCGCCCGGTGGCAGGGGGCGGATCCACGTGTTGAATTGCTGTTCGGGCAACTCGGCTGCAAGTTGCGTACAGCCGCGCTGCCAGAGGTCGTCGCTCATTGTGGACAAGTTCTTGTAGAGCGGTCGGATTGTAGATCAACCCGGGGCCCGGTCATGGGGGTTATCCACAGCAGCGGGCCGGCCGAACAGGTTGCTCGTCGCGGCGGACGCCGGCGCTTGGATTGACCGACGTCGCCAATCTTGTTGTAATCGCGGGTTTTCCGGATTGCGGGCAGAAGCGCTGCAGCGCGCGCAGAACTCGAAAGAGTTGCCGGCCACCTTTCGCACACCGACCGAGCCCCAGATGAAACGCACCTACCAAGCCTCCAAGACCCGCCGCGCACGCACGCATGGCTTCCTCGTGCGCATGAAGACCCGCGGCGGTCGCGCTGTGATCGCAGCACGCCGCGCCAAGGGGCGCAAGCGCCTGGCCGTCTGAGTCCGGTCGAGCCGGGGCCGGAGCCCGTGGCCGGCCAGGCGGCACCGAGGGCGCGCTGGACCAGCCTGCTGCACACCGACTTCGCGGCCGTCCTGGTCCGCCCCGCCTGCACCCAGAGCCGCCACTTCGCTCTGCATTACCTCGACAAAGCCCCACAGCGCAAAGCCTGTGGCGCCTCCGACGCAGCCTCAGGCACCACGGCCACCGAGATATCAACAAGCGTGGCACCAAGACAGGGCTCTTCTGTGGATATCTTGTCAGCCTCCGTGACGGGAACGCTTGCACCGGCCTTGTGGCTGGGACTCGTGGTGCCCAAGCGGCATGCACGTCGAGCCGTGACGCGCAGCCTGCTCAAGCGCCAGATGCGCCGTCAGGTCGACCAATGGAGCCCGCGCATGCCGGCCGGCCAGTGGGTGGTGAGGCTGCGTGCGCCATTCGACGTCCGCACCTACCCGAGTGCGGCCTCCGCCGCGCTGCAGACCGCCGCCCGCGTCGAACTCGACGCCCTGTTTTCCCGGGCCTTCGGATCATGAGCGGGAGGCGTTCGGCGTCGATCTGGCCGCGTCGGCTGCTGGCCGCGCCGATCCGCTTCTACCGCTATTTCCTGAGCCCGTGGCTCGGCAGCGCGTGCCGCTTCGAGCCGACCTGCTCCCTCTATGCCCTCGAAGCCCTCGAACGGCACGGCGCTGTGCGTGGCACGGCCCTGAGCGCACGCCGGGTGTTGCGCTGCCATCCGGGCTGCGCAGGCGGCCTCGATCCTGTGCCGGCAACCCGATCGCCGGCCCCTCACCTGGACCCCCGTTCAACATGACCGATATCCGCCGTACCTTGCTGTGGGTCGTTTTCACGATGTCGCTCGTGCTGCTCTGGGACGCGTGGAACAAGCACACCGGCCAGCCGTCCATCTTCGGACCGACGGCGAGCCGGCCCGCCGCCGCGGGTGCCACCCCCGGCGCACCCTCGGCCGCCTCGCAGGCGGGGGTGCCCGGCCCCGCAGCGACCACCACCCTGCCCGGCGTGCCCGCGGCCAGTGGCTCGGCGGTGCCTGCAGCAGGCGTGGCCGGCGTGCCGCCCACGGCACCCGCCACGGCCGCCTCGGCGCCGCTCGTCGTCGCGAGCACCGACCTGGTCAAGGCCACCTTCGACACGCGCGGCGCCAACCTGGTGCGGCTCGAACTGCTGCGCCACACCGATGTCGAGGACCGGCAGCGCAGCGTGGTGCTGTTCGACCAGAGCAGCGAGCGCTCGTACGCGGCCCAGAGCGGGCTGGTGGCCACCACCGCCGGCGTCACTCTGCCCAACCACTACACGCCGATGCGCCTGGTGCCGGGGCCGACGGCGATGGCCGCAGGCGAGAACCAGCTGCAGTTGCGCTTCGAGTCGGTGCCCGAAGCCGCGGTCAAGCTGAGCAAGGTCTACACGTTCAAGCGCGGTGAGTACAGCGTCGGCGTGCGCCACGAGGTGCAGAACACCGGCGCAGCGCCCGTGGGCACGCAGCTCTACCTGCAGCTCGCACGCGACGGCAACCCGCCGCGCGGCGAGTCGTCGTTCTACTTCACCTTCACCGGACCCGCGATCTTCACCGACGCCAAGAAGTTCGAGAAGATCGATTTCAAGGACATCGAAAAGGGCAAGGCGGGGCACGCCAGCAGCGGCAGCGACGGCTGGATTGCGATGGTCCAGCACTACTTCACGTCGGCCTGGCTGGTGCCGGCCGGAACGCCGCGCGAGTTCCGCACCGCCAAGGTGTCCGACAACCTGTATTCGGTGGCCATGGTGCTGCCCTTGGGCGAGGTGGCCCCGGGCCAGACGCGCACGCACGACGCCATCCTCTATGCCGGGCCGCAGGAGGAGCACACGCTGGCCGCGATGGCGCCGGGCCTCGACCTGGTCAAGGATTACGGCTGGTTCACCGTGCTGGCCAAGCCGCTGTTCTGGCTGCTCGACCAACTGCACAAGGTGCTCGGCAACTGGGGCTGGTCGATCGTCGCGCTGGTGTTCCTGCTGAAGATCGGCTTCTACTGGCTCAACGCGAGCGCCTACCGCTCGATGGCCAAGATGAAGGCC
>JAABTC010000330.1 GCA_011390055.1 Burkholderiales bacterium
AACGAGCTCACGGTGAGGCCGACCGGCTGGCCTGCATCGCCGCGACAGGTGACCACGGTGACCCCGGTGGCGAAGGCGCCGAGCGCCGCCCGCAAGGCCGTTGCGGCGGGCAGTGCGGCAGGCAGACTCATGGCCGCAGCATAGTGGGTCGGCCGGCTCGCCGAGGCGCTGCGCTCAGCCTGCGGCCGGCGCGAAGGCCCGCACACTGGCCAGGCCGAGCGCGGTCAGCAGCAGCGAGCCAGCGAGGTGAGTCAGCACGATCGCGCCCGCCGCGGCCCAGGCGCCGCGCTCGAACGCCGCGACCACTTCGGCCGAGAAGGTCGAGAACGTGGTCAGCCCACCCAGGAAGCCGGTGATGAGGGCCAGGCGCCAGAGCGGTGAGAGATCGCTGTGCCAGGTCAGCAGCGCGATGGCGACGCCGACCGCGTAGCCGCCGACCAGGTTGGCGGCGAGCGTGCCGAGCGGCAGCTGCGGCACCAGCGGCTGAAAACGCAGCAGGACGACGCCCAACACGAAGCGCAGACAGGCACCCAAGCCGGCACCGACGAACACCGCCACCAAGGCCGGCGCCCAAGGAACGAGGGTCGGTGCGACGGGCGGGCTCACGCAGGTGACGTCAGGGTGCCGGTGCAGGCACGACCGCATTGGCGCTCACCAGTCCCCAGCGCTGCAAGGCGGCGTCGTCGGCGACGCGCGCGTCGACCCACTCGGCACGTCCGTCCGGGCGGTGCTCCTTCTTCCAGAACGGGGCCTGGGTCTTGAGGTAGTCCATCAGGAACTCGCAGGCTGCGAAGGCCGGGCTGCGGTGCGCCGAGCTGACCACCACCAGCACGATCTTGGCGCTCGGGGCGAGCACGCCGATGCGGTGCACCACGCGGGCGGCCTGGATGTCGAAGCGTGCGTGCGCGGCGTCGATCATCGATTCGATGGCGCGCTCGGTCATGCCCGGGTAGTGCTCGAGTTCGAGCGCCGAGGTCTCTGCGTGGATGGCCGCAGCTGCGTCCGCGGGCGCGCCACGCTCGCGCACCGTGCCGCAGAAGGCGGCGACCGCGCCCACGGCAGGCCCGCGCAAGGCGTCGACTTCGATGCCGACATCGAAATCGTCGGCTTGGATGCGAACGCGCGGCGCCGGGGTCATCCCCCAATTGTGGCGCCTGGCGCGGCGTGGGGGATCAGCCGCCGTTGCGCAGATCGGCGCACTGCGGATGCGCTTGGTAAGCCGGGCGCGCGCACTGCTGCTGCATGCAGTAGACCAGCGAGAACTGCGTCCGGTTGCCGCATGCCGCCAGCGGCGAACGGGCGCGCAAGCTGCTGCGCGAGGCCTGCGGTTTCGTCGCCGTGGTGCGTGCGCTCGAACCGGCCGCACGCGTGGCGGGCCTGGCGCTGCGGGTGGCCGTGGTGGCCGTGCGTGGGGGTGCCGTCGGGCGGGCACCTTGCGGCGACGCGACGCCGGCGTTGCTGCGTGCTGCACGCGCCGGCGTCGCCGGCTCGACGGCTGCGGCGGGCGGCGGTGCTGCCGAAGGCACGGCAGCGGGCGTTGTTGCGCGTGCCACATCGTTGCCCGACGTCGGCGCTGCGGCCGTGGCCTGGGCGGGCGGCGCTGCTGCGGTGGCGGGCGGCTCAGCCACCGCCGCCGCTGCGGGAAGCGCCAGGTTCACAGGCGGCGCGGCCGAGGCTGTCGGCTCCGGCGCAGCCGCGGCGACAGGCGATGGGAGCGGTGCTGCGGTGGCAGACGGGCTGGTGGTACCGGGGACGCCTTGCACATCGCCCGGCACCACGGCCGGCGCTGCCAATGCCGCGGTGGCGTCCGCCGGCGTGGGCGTGGGTGGCGCCTGCGGTGCGGCCGCGACCGCGGGCGGTGCCGTGGCGGGCATCGTTGCAGCGGGCGTCACCGCCGACGTCGTGTCGACGGGGGACGCGACCTGCACCGGCGCCCGCTGTGCATCGGGAGCAGCCGAAACCTGGGTCGGTCCGGCCTCGCCCTGCCACCAGGCCGCGATGCCGACGCCCACCAGCGCCAGCACGGCCACGGCCGCCATCGCGGCATAAGGGCTGCGGGACCGGGCAAGGGGTTGCGGACGCAGGTTGGCGACGAACGGCTCGGTGTCCACCGCCGAGGCCTGCGACGACGGGCCGAACGCTTCGCTCGGTCCGGCCGATGCGACCAGGAACTCGGTCGCCGCGAAATCGCGCTCGACCCGCCTGCGCCCCTGCGGTTCGAAGCTGGGCTTGGAGTCCGACGCTGGGGCTGCCTCGAACCCATGGCCGAACGCCGGCTCGGGTCTCACGACCACCGCGGCAATTTCACGCTCGGGCGTGGCGGGTGTCTCGGCAACGGCAGGGGCCTCGACGGGCGCGGGGTGCTGCACCTTGCGCTCGCTCAACACCCGCGCCGCAGGTTCCTGCCAAGCGGGCGCAGGCTCGGGTTCGAACGGCCATGCGGTTTCGGGCACCGCACGATCGTCGGCGACGGTGCGATCTTGGCCAGGGCTGTCGGGCACCCCTTCGGGAGGCAGGTCGGACGTTGACGCGGAGGCGATCGGCGACGCGGGCGCGATCACCCCTGCAGGGGCCAGCGTTGCGACCGCGGGCGCTGCCGCCGCTGGCACATTCTCCGGTTGCGCCACCGGTGCCAGCACTGCTGCCGCTGGTGCCTGCAGCACCGGTGCCAGCACTGCTGCCGCTGGTGCCGCGGCCACCGGACGGCGCACCGCCGCCAGGTCGTCTTCCAGCGGTGCGGGTTGGGAGATCAGCAGATCGACCTCGGTCTCGTCGCGCTCGGGCATTTCACCGACCCAGCGTGGCGTGGGCTCGTGGCGCCCTCCCCGGGTCGGCACATCTCCCGTCAACAGTCGACGAAACTCGGCCACGCTCTGCGGTCGTGCATGGGTCGACGTCGTCAATGCCGCTTCGAGCGCCAGCAACAGACCGCGCCGACGCTGCGGCCCATCGCCTGGGCCATCG
>JAABTC010000033.1 GCA_011390055.1 Burkholderiales bacterium
CTCTTCCACATCGTCGAAGAGGTGCAAAGACGCGGCCTGCCCAGCGAATTGGCATTGCTGCCGTTCATCGAGAGCGCCTTCAATCCGCAGGCCATGTCGAGCGCACGGGCCTCGGGCATGTGGCAATTCATGCCGGCCACCGGTCGCGATTTCGCGCTGCGCCAGAACATCTTTCGCGACGACCGTCGCGACGTGCTCGCCTCCACCCGTGCGGCGCTCGATTACCTGACCCGCCTGCACGGCATGTTCGGTGACTGGCATCTGGCCTTGGCTGCCTACAACTGGGGTGAAGGCAGCGTGCAGCGCGCGATCCGGCGCAACCGGCAGGCAGGCCGGCCGACCGATTACGCCAGCTTGTCGATGCCGGCCGAGACGCGCGACTACGTGCCCAAGCTGCAGGCGATGAAGAACATCGTGGCCAACCCGCAGAACTTCGGCCTCTCATTGCCGCCGCTGCAGAACCACCCCTACTTCCTAGGCGTGCCGATCGCGCGCGACATCGACGTCGCGCTGGCCGCAAGGCTGGCGCGTCTGCCCACCGCCGACTTCCAGGCCCTGAACCCGCAGATGAACAAGCCGGTGATCCTGGCCGCGGGCACGCCGCAGGTGCTGCTGCCCTACGACAACGCAGCCGTCTTCGTGCAGGCCCTGGCCGACCACCAGGGCCCGCTCGCGAGCTGGACCGCCTGGGTCGCGCCCAAGACCATGAAGACGACCCAGGCGGCGCAACAGGTCGGCATGAGCGAAGAAGATCTGCGCAGCATCAACAACATTCCGCCACGCATGCTGGTGAAGGCCGGCTCCACTCTGCTGGTCCCGCGCAGCGCGCAGCGCCAGGCTGACGTGCCCGAACAGCTGGCGCACCATGCCGTGATGGCGCTGGCAGCCGACGCACCCCCGTCGCGTCGCGTGGTGGTTCGGGTCGGCCGCAAGGGCGACTCGGTGGCCGCGATCGCCCGACGCTACGGCGTCAGCGCTGCACAGGTGGCACAGTGGAACAAGGTCACCGCAACCTCGCGTTTCGCGGGTGGCCGCACGGTCGAGTTGCAGCTGCCGCAGCGTGCCGCGCGTGCCGCCGTGGTCTCTCGCAGCGCCAGTGCCGAGCGCAGGAGCGTGCGCGCCGTGCGCAGCGCTCAAGCGCGCGCACCGGCCCGGGCCGTCGCGCAGCGCACCGCCAAGGGCGGCCTGCGCGTGGCCGAAACGGCGGTGTCGACGAAGAAGCGCTAAGCCTCCTGCGGGCGCTTCAGCGACGATCGCTCATCGCATGCGCGATGGTCGACAGGTCGACGTACTCCAGCTCGCTGCCTACCGGAACCCCGCGCGCCAGCCGCGTGACCCGGGCGCCGCGCGCCCGCAGGGCCAGACCCAGCGCATGCGCGGTGGCCTCGCCCTCGGCCGAGAAGCCGAGCGCCAGGATCACCTCCTGCACAGCCGGGTCAGCCGCCCGCTCGAGCAGTTCGGCCACGCCGATGTCGCGCACACCGATGCCGTCCAGCGGCGACAGCCGCCCCATCAGCACGAAGTACAGCCCGCGGTAGCTGCCGGTGCGTTCGAGGGCCGCCTGGTCGGCCGGCGTCTCGATCACGCACAGTTTGCTGGCGTCGCGGCCGGCGTCGGCACACACCGCGCAGACCTCGCTCTCGCTGAAGGTGTGGCAGCGGCGGCAGTGGTGCACCCGCTGCACCGCGCCGCTGAGTGCCGTCGCCAGCTTCTGCGCCCCGTCACGGTCGTGCTGCAACAAGTGGAACGCCATGCGCTGGGCCGACTTGACGCCGACGCCAGGCAGCCGGCGCAGCGCATCGATCAACGCATCGAGGGACGGCTCGGCGGCGCTCAATGGACCGTGTGCATCAGAACGGCAGCTTCATGCCCGGCGGCAGCGGCATCCCGGCGGTCAGCTTGCCCATCTTCTCCTGGCTCACCGCCTCGGCACGCCGCACGCCGTCGTTGAAGGCCGCGGCCACCAGGTCTTCCAGCATGTCCTTGTCGTCGGCCAGCAGGCTCGGGTCGATGGCGATGCGCTTCACGTCATGCTTGCAGGTCATGGTCACCTTGACCAGGCCGGCACCGCTGACGCCCTCGACCTCCATCAGCGCCAGTTCGTCCTGCGCACGCTTCATGTTGTCCTGCATCGCCTGGGCCTGCTTCATCAACCCGGCGAGTTGGTTCTTCATCATCGTTCGGCACTCCTTTTCAATGGGGTTTGATCGACCCGGGCACGATGCGCGCGGTCTTGAATTCGGCCAGCATCTGCAGCACCAGCGGGTCGGCGTGGATGATCTGCTCGGCCTCCTGCTGCCGGCGCTGACGCTCGGCGACGATGCGGCGCGCCGGCGTGTCCTGCACGCTGCCGTCCTCGAGTTCGAGGCGCAGCGCCGGCAGACCCAGCTCGTCGGCGAGTGCTGCCGTGAGCTTGTCGCGCAGCGCTGCGGTGCGCAGCGACTCACGCTCCACGCGCAGCCGCCACAGCGGCGGCGGCCCCGCCTGCTGCTCGACGAGTTCGGACTGCAGCGCGAGCTCGCGCGCCAGGGCCGCCACGCGTTGACCCTGCTCGAGCCGGGCGACGAGGCCGGCCCAAACGTCGCCGAGCGGCGTCGGGCGCAGCACAGGCGCTTCCGGCGGGGGTGAAGCGGGCGGCGGGGCCGCAACGGGTGCCGACACGGGCCGCGCCAGCGGCGCGACCGCGGCACGACCGCCGGCGGTCTCGATCTCGTCGGGTGGCTCGTCGATCCACGACGGGGGCTCGGGCTCGCGCACCGCCGTCTGGCTGCGCGCCGGCGTTGGAGCCACGCGGGCCGGCTGGGCGGCCACCGCGGCCGGCGCCTGCGCGGCCGGCTTGGGCGCCATTGCGGCCGGGATGGTTTGGGACAGGCGGGTCGGTTCCGACCCGGCCGGCGCGAAGGCCAGCGCACGCAGCAGAATCATCGTCAGCCCGGCATGCGGGTCGGGGGCCAGGTTCAGTTCCTGTCGGCCATGCAGCGCCAGGCTGTACAGCAACTGCGTCTCGTCGGTGGGCAGCAGCGCGGCGAGCTCGCGCGCCACGGCGGTGTCGGGCTCGTCGTCGGGCAAGGCACCGGGCACGGCCTGCTCGATCGCCATCTGCTGCAGCAGGCGCGTCATCTCTTCCAGCGCACCGGCGGCCGACAGGCCGCGCTCGCGCAGTGCATCGACGCCGCCGAGCAAGGCCCGACCGTCGCGTGCGGCGAGCGCCCGCACGAAGTTCGCGGCATGGCTGCGGTCGACGCTGCCGAGCATCGCGCGCACACCCTCGACATCGAGCCGGCCGCCGCCGAAGGCTATCGCCTGGTCGGTCAGCGAGAGGCCGTCGCGCATCGAGCCGCGCGCCGCGCGCCCCAACAGGCGCAGCGACGCGTCGTCGTGCGTCACGCACTCGGCCTTCAGCACCTGCGCCAGGTGCTGCTGCACCAGCTCGGGCGCCATCGGCCGCAGATTGAACTGCAGGCAGCGCGAAAGCACGGTGGGCAGCATCTTCTCGGGATCGGTGGTCGCCAGGACGAATTTCAAGTACTCCGGCGGCTCTTCCAAGGTCTTCAACAGCGCGTTGAACGACTCCTTGGTGAGCTGGTGCGCCTCGTCGATCATGAAGACCTTGAAGCGGCCGATGCTCGGCTTGTAGGCCGCGCGTTCGAGCAGGTCGCGGATCTCGTCGATGCCGCGGTTGCTGGCGGCGTCGAGTTCGATGTAGTCGATGTAGCGGTCGCCATCGATCTCGGTGCAGGCCGCGCACACGCCGCAGGGCGTGGCGGTGATGCCGCCACTGCCGTCGGCGCCGGTGCAGTTCAGGCTCTTGGCCAGGATCCGGGACACCGTCGTCTTGCCGATGCCGCGCGTGCCGGTGAAGAGGTACGCATGGTGCAGGCGCTGCTGTTCGAGCGCATGCGTGAGCGCGCGCACCACGGCGTCCTGGCCGACCATCTCGGCAAACGAGCGCGGCCGGTACTTGCGTGCGAGCACCACATACGACATGCCGACGATTCTACGAGCCGGAGGTGGACGGCCCCGGGCGTGCAGCCGCGATAATCGCTGCCCATGAGCCGTTCCGCGCCGCCCGCAAGTCCGACCCTCAGCTACGAACAGGCGGGTGTCGACTACGCACTGATCGACCCGCTGAAAGTGCTGGCGCAACGCGCCGCCGCGGCCACCGCCACCCAGTTGGCGGGACACGGCTTCAGCGAAGTGAAGGCCTCGCGCGGCGAATCGGCCTATGTGGTCGACGTCGGGCCGTTCTACCTCGCGAGCATCGTCGAATGCCTGGGCAGCAAGGCGCTGGTGGCCGACGAGATGGCCAAGCTCACGGGGCGCAGCTATTACGAAGGCATTGCGCAGGACACCATTGCGATGGCGGTCAACGACCTGATCACCGTGGGTGCGACGCCGCTGGTGGTGCAGGCCTACTGGGCCGCGGGCGGCAGCGAGTGGTTCGCCGACGCAGCGCGCGCCCAGGCGCTCGTGGCGGGCTGGCAGCAGGCTTGCGAGCGCTGCAAGGTGGCCTGGGGCGGCGGCGAGACGCCCGCGCTGGCGGGCATCGTCGAGGCCGGGCGCATCGACCTGGCGGCCAGTTGCACCGGTCTCGTGAACCCGAAGGAGCGCCTTTCGCTGGGCGAGAAACTGGCGCCGGGCGATGCGATCGTGCTGCTGGCGTCGAGCGGCATCCATGCGAACGGCCTCTCGCTGGCACGCAAGCTCACCGAGCGCCTGCCCCAGGGCTACCTGACCCCGATCGACGCCCTCGGCACGCACTTCGGCCAGGCGCTGCTGGCGCCCACCACGCTCTACTCGCCCGTGACCGAGGCGTTGTGGCAGGCCGGCATCGCGGTGCATTACGCTGCCAACATCACCGGCCACGGCTGGCGCAAGCTGCTGCGCCACCCGGGCCGCTACACCTACCGCATCGACGCCGTCCCCGCAGTGCCGAGCGTCTTGCGCTTCATGCAGACCCACGCCGGACACGACGATCACGAGGCCTACAGCACCTTGAACATGGGCGCCGGCTTTGCGCTCTTCGTCGCGCAGGCGGATGCCGAAAGGGCCGTTGGGGTTGCACGCGAGCAAGGCATCGATGCCATCGTGGCCGGACGTGTGGAAGCCGGAGAGAAGCAGCTGCTGATCGAGCCGCTCGCCCTGCGCTTCGGCGACGACGCGCTGCAACTGCGCTGAGGGCCGCGGCCCACTACAATCCGCCTCGACGGGCCTCCTCGCATGGGAGCGCGCCCAACCGGGTCAGGTGGGGAACCAAGCAGCCCTAAGCGTTGCTTCCAGTGCCGAGATCGGGCTCGTCACCTCGGCATTCAGCTGGCCTGCTTGAAGGCCATCACCCCCTGGTTGCGCAGGGTGCGCAAGAGGGCCAGCTCCCTCTCACCCAGCGTGATGCCGCCGCGCACCGACTGATCGGCGTAGATCAGCCCGAGCGGCGCGCCCTTGAGCATCAGCGGCAGCAGCAGGAACGACGGCGCGCCCACGTGCTGCGCGAACCAGCTCGGCAGGCGCGCGGCAATCGAAGCGGTGGTGGCATCGGCGATCAGGGTGTCGACGCCCTTCAGGCACACCGCAGTGAACAGGTCGGGGCCCTTGGCGCCGGGCGTCTTCAACACCACCCGCATCGCCGCAGCCACCTGCGTTGCACCCTCGCCCAGGCCGAAACGGCCGGTCAGCGCGTCGCTGCGTGCATCGCGCAGGCAGAACACGATGCGCTGGAAACCGAGGGCGCGGTACATCGTCTCGAGGATCATGCGCAACACTTCGTTGAGCTTGAAGCCGTCGGTGACCATGTGATCGGTGATGTCCTGCACCCCACTGGCGAGCAACGCGGCCACATTGACCGCGGCCGCATGCGGCGCTGCCGTCGGGTCACGGCCCGCAGCGGTGGTGGCCGCTGACTCGGCCACTGCCGCCGCACCGGCGCGGGCTTTCAGGCTGTGCTGCGCCAGCGAATCGGCATCGGCCGGCACCGCCGCGGTGGGTGCCAGCAGCCGGCGCGCCCGCGCGTCGTGTCCAAGGCCGATCTGCATCGCCTGCGCCAGTTGCGCCAGCCGCTGGCGCGACTGCTCAGCCGCCTCGCGCAGTTGCTTGCCGTCGAAGCCAAGCGCGCGGACGTAGCGCTGCGCCATCGCATCGAGCTTCGCACTGCGGCGGTCGTCCTCGCCTTGCAGCAACAGATCGGTGACCTCCGCGGCCATGCGCCCCGTCCAGCGCTGGCGCTCGATGCCGCCGACCGCCTTGCCCGGCGCCTCACCCTCCGGGCAGGTCATGGCGCGTTGCAGCGTGTCGGGGAGGCCCCAGGCCTTGGCCACGCCCAGGCCCAGGGCCTCGAAGCCAATACCGAGCACGCGCTGCGCCGCGTGGGCCTCCTTCGAGGCACGGATCTGGCGCGCTTCCTCAGGAAAGTAGAACTCGACCATCAGGCGGCCCAGGTTCTGGAACATGGCCGAGAGGAACGTCTCTTCGGCATCACGCGAGCCCGAGCTCAGTTCGCTGGCCAAGGTGCCGATCATCAGCGCGCGCAGGAATTCTTCCTTGAGCTGCGTCGCGTGCGCCTTGTCGGGCATGTGGTCGAGCAGCACGAGCGACAGCGCCATGTTGCGGATGCCGGCGAACCCGACCAGCGCCACGGCCCGCGAGACGGTGCTCACGGCGCCACCGGCAGCGCTGTAGTGCGCGGTGTTGACCAGGCGCAGCAGCTTGTTGGTGAGCGCCACGTCATTCAGGATCTCGGCCGACAGGCTTTGCAGATTTACGTGTTCGGCGTTCGCCACGCGTTGGATGCGCGAGACCGAATCCGACAGCGCCGGGAAGTCGCTGCGGTGCTTCATGCGCTGCAGCAGGAAACTCAGCGTGGCATGGGTCGCGCGCGCGGCGGCATCCGTGTCGGGGCCGGTGGCTTCGTCGACGATCGACGTGCCCCGGTACCAAGCGCTCAGTGCGGCATGCAGATGCGCCACGCTCGCCGTACGCAGCGGCGGGTTGCGTACCAAAGCGCCGGCGACGATGTCGCGCAGGCGATCGTCGATGGCGGCGCCGGCGGGCGGAGGCGACAGTTGCAGGTCTTCCTGCAGCACGCGTTCGAGCGCCCGCATCGGATCGGCTTCACGCAGCAGGCGCTGGCCGCTCAGCATCTCGGCCAGCACCACACCCGCCGCGAACACGTCCATCGAAGGGTTCGGCGCCGCGCCGCGCGCCGCCTCGGGGCTGATGTAGCCCGGCGTACCGCAGATCTCGCCTCCCTCCGCCTCGCCTTGCCGATCGTCGGGCATGCGGGCGGCGATGCCGAAGTCCATCACGCGCGCGCGGCCCTCCCCGTCGATCAAGATGTTGGACGGCTTGAGGTCGCGGTGCACGATGCCGCTGTCGTGCGCGAAGCGCAGGGCATCCAGCACGCCGAGCATCAGGGCCACGGCTTCGCGCTGCGGCAGCCAGCCCTGGCGTTCGCGCAGATAGGCCGTGAGGGTCTGCCCCTTGACGTACTCGAACACCAGGAACGGCCACCCGCCCTCCTCGGCAGCCTCGTCGGCCTCGAACAGCGGGACGATGTGCGGATGCGCGAGCCGGCTGACCGCGCGCGCTTCCTGCAGCCAGGGCCCGAGCGAGGTGCCGTCGGCCTGCAGCAGCTTCAGCGCCACCTCGCGGTCCAGTCGCGGGTCGTGCGCCAGCCAGACCACCGCCTGGGCGCCGCGGCCAAGCTCGTGCAACAGTTGAAAGCGGCCGATGCGCTTGGGCGATGCACTGCGCATCACGCGTCCACCGCACTGGCGCCGAAGGCGCGCGCTCCGGTGGCCGCAGCAAAAGGCACGCGAGCACTGGTCTGCAACTCGGTCTTCAGCTCCTTGGACGTCAGGCCCAGCGTGCGGGCGTGGCGCAGGGCCACCCGTTGCAGCGCTTCGGCCGCCATCCGGGGCGCAAGCGACAGCGTGTCGACGGCTTCGTTGGCGGCGCTGGCCACCTCCCGGAAGATGTCCGCGTCGCTCTCGCCGGGCCGCGCAGCGGCAGCGGTCGGCCAGCGCCGCATCAGCAGCAGCGCCGCCTCGTCCAGACCCCACCAGCGCGCCACCGCGGTGCCCATCGATTCGAGGTCGGCACCGAGCACGGCCTGGGCGGCGGCCTGCTCGCCCAGCGCGGTCACGGAGGGCGAAGGCGGACTCATCAATTTCTGGATCTGGCGCATCTCGTCGGGGAAGTGGTACTGCACGACCAGGCGGCCCAGGTTCTGCATCAGGGCCACCAGCGACACCAGCTCGGCGTCGTAGCCAGCCGGACGCAGACGTGCCGCGAGCCGGGCCGCATGCTGGGCCCGCCCGATGCGTTGTTTCAAGTCGTCGGCTGCCACCTGCTCGAGCGGCCCCGGCCAAGCGCGCAGCCCCAACGCCACGCGCCGCACGCCGTCCAGGCCGATCATCGCGATGCCCCGGCGCACCGTCAGGATCGGGCCGCTGCCCGCGAGCTGGGTGCCGCGCACCTGGGCGCTGTTGACGTGGCGGAGCAGCTCGAAGCACAGCGCGGGATCGCGCAGCACCACCTGGGCCAGTTCTTCGGTGTGCTGACGCTCCATCAAGGCCAGCCGTGCCGCCCGCTCCGCGGCACCCGGCAAGGCCGGCAGCATGCCCACCGAACGCACGCGCTCGAGCAGCGCCGCATGCGCGTCGACCGCCTGGTCGCCGGCCACGGCCAGCCATTCGACAAGCGCGCGCGCGCCGGCACGGGCGCTGCGAAAGCGCTGCCGCGGTTGCGCATCCGTGGCGCGGTTGGCGATCGTGCGCAGTCCGTCGGGCAAGGGGCGAGGCAACGCCCAGGGCAGGCGCAGCGACTCGTTGCCGTGCGGCGGCAGGCGGGCCACGGCGCACGCGATGTCGGGCTCGCCGAAGGCCGGCCGCTGGCACAGCCAGCCGTGCATCACGACACCCATTGCCAGCACATCCTGCTCGGCGGCGCGTTCGGCGTCGCGGCGCAGGTCGCTCGACGGCAACGTCTCGTCCAGCACGGGGATGGCATCGGCCACACCGAGTCCGAGCACGCAGACACGGCCGGTGTCGACCTGGCTCAGCAGAAACGGCTGCACGTCCCCGTGCGCGAAGCCGGCCTCATGCGCATAGGCCAGGCCCTCGAGGGCCTGCAGCGTCCAGCGCGCAACTTCGGCGGGCGCCTCACCGCCGGCGGCGGGCGGGCGGGCTGCAAAGGTGGCCGCGTGGGCCGCGTCGTGCGCGATATACGGCCAGCGCTCCTGCGCCCCCACCTCCAGCACGGCTGCGAGGCAGGGATGTTGGACGCGCGCCATGCGGCGCGCCTGCTGCAGCCAGCGTTCGAGTGCGTCGTCGTCCACGGGTTGCGAGCGCGGCAGCACCAGCACCCGTTCGCAGCCGTGGCCCGTGTCGTGGGCTTGCCAGGCCATGCTGCGCCCACTGCACCCGAGCAGGGCGCGCAATTCGAAGCGGCCGAACCGGCGCATGGCGCCGACGGCAGACCTGGGCACGGCGGTGTTCGAAGGGGCATCCATCGGCGGTTGGCGCACGTCGCGCTGACCCGATTGGACGCGAGGCGGCACGCCGGCGATGGCATGAACAGGCCGGCCAAACACCGGCAAATCCTGAGGGCGGGCGCTGGGCCGCTTCAGTCGATCTCGATCCGTTCGCCCTGCCCCGTGATGAAGGCGGCACGCACGCTTTCGCTCGGCTGCAGCGCCTGCACGGCGGCCCGGTAGCCCGCGAGCTGGGCCCGCTGCGCGGGGTCGTCTTGGGGCCGCCCCTGCAACTTGTAGTCCAGCACCCACCACGCGCCAGTGGGACCGGCCATGCGCACCAGCCGGTCGATCCGCAGCACGGCGCCGGCGGCGTCGGCCACGCCCGCGATCGGCACTTCGTTGCCCGCCCAGGCCAGGCCCTGGGCATCGAAGAAGGGCGCGCAGGCCGGGCTGGTCAGGATGCGCAACGCCGTGGCTTCGACCGCATCGGCCTCGGCCAGCCCGAACTCCGCCGCGGCCGCCACGGCCAGCGGCGTGATGGACGCAGCACCCGGCGCGCGCGCCGCGGACCACTCGAGCACACGGTGCACCGCAAGGCCCAGGCGCACCGACGTGCTCGACGCCGAGGCGGCCGGCACCGGCGTTGCGTCAGGGCGTGTCAAGCGCGGCAGCAGCACCACCTGCGCCTGCGCTCGGCCGGCGGCGGCGGCGCGTTGGAGCGGGGTCCACGCTTGCGCCTGCTCGACCACGCGTTGCCAGCCCCCGCCCTGCGGGCGTCCATGGTGCGGCGGCGTGCGGCTGAAGACCAGCCGCTCGCGGGCGCGGGTCATGGCCACATACAACGCATTGATTTCCTCGCGCTCGCGCGCCGCCCGTTCATCGGCCAGCAGGTCCTGCAGCGACGGTGGGCACCCGGCTTCGGATGCAACGAAGGCCACGCGCGCCGGGTGCAAGCGTCCCACCGGCCAGTCGACGAGCAGGCTCGACGTCTCGGGCTTCTGGCTCTCCGGGTCGGTGTCCATCACGAACACGACGCGCGCCTCCAGGCCCTTGGCGCCGTGCACGGTGAGCAGCTGCACCGCGTCGGCGCGGGGCGCCGGCGTGGCCTTCAGCGTGCGGCTGCGCACCGCGCGAACGAAGGCGTAGACGGTGGTGGCATGGGCCATGTCGGGCGCCAGGGCGGCCGCCAGCAAGGCGTGCACCGCGTCGATGGCGCTGGCCGCGTGCTCGGCCGGCACGGCGGCAGCCAGCCGGGGCAGCAGCTCGCCTTCGTGCACGATGCGGTCGAGCAGATCGTGCGGCGTCGACAACGCCAGCCCGGCCCGCCAGGCCAGCAACAGCCCACGCGCGCGGGCCAGGGCCGGGCCAGGCTCGGCCAGCGACATCAAGGCCTGCCAGGGGTCGTTCGTTCGACCGGCTTCGAACGCCGCGCGGCCCGCCTGCGACCAGGCCAGCAGGTCGTCATCGGAGGCACCGAACAGCGGGCTCTTCAAAGCCCGCGCCAACGAAAGCGCCTGGCCGGGCGAGGCCAGCACATCGAGCACGGCCAGCAGATCCTGCACTTCGGGCAGATCGCCGAGTTGCCACGGTTCGGGCGCCACATGCGGCACATGCCGGGCCTGCAACGCCGCAGCCACCAGGCCGAGCGAGGCCCGCTTGCGCGAAAGCACGAAGATGTCGCCCGGCGCCACCGCG
>JAABTC010000331.1 GCA_011390055.1 Burkholderiales bacterium
AGCCAAGGGCGATCCGCACAAGATCATCATCACCCTGTCCAACCTGTTCACCACGCCGATGGCCACCGGCGTGCCGTTCAACTGGAAAGAAATGACGCCCGTGCAGATGATGGCCCTCGACCAGTTCGTGCTGTGGGTCAATGCCGACACCCCGTACAAGACGGCCAGCGAGTACATCGCTGCGGTCAAAGCGGCGGGCCCGCTCAAGATGAAGATGGGCGGCACCGGCTCGAAGCAGGAAGACCAGATCATCACCGTCGGCCTCGAGAAGGCCACCGGCACCAAGTTCATCTACGTGCCCTACAAGGGCGGCGGTGAAGTCGCGGTTCAGCTGGTCGGCGGCCATATCAACTCCTCCGTCAACAACCCGGCCGAGGCCGTTGCGCAGTGGCGCGCGGGCAAGGTGCGCGCGCTGTGTGTGTTCGACGACACGCGCATGCCCTACAAGGAGAAGGTCACCGACACGATGTCGTGGAGTGACATCCCGACCTGCAAGGAGTCGGGCATCCCCACCGACTACGTGATGTTGCGCGGCATCTTCATGGCCCCGGGCGTGACGCCGGACCAGGTCAAGTACTACGACGACCTGCTCACCAAGGTGCGCGCCACCCCCGAGTGGAAGGAGTACATGGAGCGCGGTGCCTTCAACACCACCGCCATGTCGGGCGCCGACTTCCGCAAGTGGCTCGAAGCTGCGGAGGCCAACCACCGCACGCTGATGACCGAAGCGGGCTTCATGGCGAAGTGATCGCCCTGCGGGGCGGCGCCGGGTTCGGCGCTGCCTCGCGTTAACTCTCCCAAGCGCGGCAAAAGCGCCGCATGACAGACTTCGACCCACGACTGGGACCTGGTCTGGCAGGATGCATCCCATCGCCCATCCGGCATCCACCGAGCGAGAACCACATGTCAGACGAACAACACGGCGAACAAGACAACTCTCCGGCCATCGCCAAGAACGCCACCGTCGATGCGGTCGTTGCCGGGCTGCTGCTGGCGCTGGGAAGCCTGGTGATCTACGAGTCGCGCCGGCTGGGTGCGGGCTGGACCACCGACGGCCCCGGATCGGGCTACTTCCCTTTCTACATCGGGCTCATCATCGTCATCTCCAGCCTGGGCATCCTGTACCAGGCGGTGGTGTCCAAGGCGCGCGACACGGCGACCTTTGCCACCGTGCAGCAAACCAAGCAGGTGGCCTCGGTGTTGCTCCCGGCGGGCGTCTACGTCCTGCTGGTCACGTTCCTGGGTTTGTACTTGGCTTCGGCGCTGTACATCGCCCTGTTCATGGTGATCATGGGGAAGTACGCCTGGCTCAAGAGCGTGCTGGTGGGGGTGGGCGTCAGCCTTTATTTCTTCCTGATGTTCGAGGTCTGGTTCAAGGTGCCGCTGTACAAGGGCACCCTCGATCCGACCGGTTTTCTCGGCTACTGACGCGCGCGCCCAACGGGAGATCCATTCAATGGACGAACTGAATTCACTGTTCCAGGGCTTCGCGATCATCATGACGCCGATGAACCTGGGCCTCATGGTCCTGGGCATCGTGCTGGGTGTGCTGATCGGCGTGCTGCCGGGCCTCGGCGGCGCCAACGGTGTCGCCATCCTGCTGCCGCTCACTTTTTCGATGTCGCCGACCTCGGCCATCGTGATGCTGTCGTGCATTTACTGGGGCGCACTGTTCGGCGGCGCGATCACCTCCATCCTCTTCAACATACCGGGTGAGCCGTGGTCGGTCGCCACGACTTTCGACGGCTATCCGATGGCCCAGAGGGGCAAGGCGGCGCAAGCCTTGACGGCGGCCTTCACCTCGTCGTTCGTCGGTGCCTTCGTGGCCGTGGTGATGATCACCTTCCTGGCGCCGCTGGTGGCCAAGTTCGCGTTGAAGTTCGGTGCGCCGGAGTTCTTCGCCGTCTACCTGCTGACTTTCTGCAGTTTCGTGGGGATGGGCAAGGGCTCCCCCTTCAAGACGCTGGCCGCGATGGCCCTGGGCTTTGCGCTCGCGGCCGTCGGCATGGACACCATCACCGGCCAGTTGCGCATGACCTTCGGGATCGGTGAGCTGATGCGAGGGTTCGACTTCCTGATCGCAGTCATCGGCCTGTTCGGCATCGGCGAAATCCTGCTGTCGATGGAAGAAGGTCTGAAGTTCTCCGGCAAGACGGCCAAGATCAATCCGAAGGTCGTCTGGGAGACGTGGAAAGAGCTGCCGCGCTACTGGGCCACCTCGATGCGCAGTTCCTTCGTCGGCATCTGGATGGGCATCACGCCCGGCGGCGCCACGCCGGCGTCGTTCATGAGCTACGGCCTGGCCAAGAAGATGTCGAAGAACGGCGCCAAGTTCGGCACCGGCGAAATCGAGGGCATCATCGCGCCCGAGACAGCGGCGCATGCCGCCGGCACGGCTGCGATGCTGCCGATGCTGGCGCTGGGCATCCCCGGCTCGCCGACGGCCGCGGTGCTGCTCGGCGGGCTGCTGATCTGGGGCCTGCAACCCGGGCCACTGCTCTTCGTCGAGCAGAAGGATTTCGTGTGGGGCCTGATCGCCAGCATGTACCTGGGCAACCTGGTCGGCCTGCTCGTCGTGCTCACCACAGTGCCGCTGTTCGCCTCGATTCTGCGCATCCCGTTCTCGATCATTGCGCCGGTCATCATCGTGGTCTGCGCGATCGGCGCCTACACCGTGAACAACGCGATGCTCGACATCTGGCTCATGCTGGTCTTCGGCGTCGTGGGCTACGTGTTCAAGAAGCTCGACTACCCGATCGCCCCGCTCGTGCTGGCCCTCGTGCTGGGCAGCAAGGCCGAGGATTCGTTCCGTCAGGCCATGCTGGTCTCGCAGGGTGAGATGAGCATCATGTTCTCCAACCCGCTCGTCGGCTCGATCACGACCCTGGCGCTCATCATGCTGGTTTGGCCCCTCATCTCGTGGGTGCTCGCCAAGGTGCGGCCGCCCAAGGTCGACGAGTTCGC
>JAABTC010000332.1 GCA_011390055.1 Burkholderiales bacterium
GTCGCCGTTGAACAGTTGTTGCCGGTAGCTGTTTTCGGTGACCAGCAGCAGGCGCCCGCGAAACCAGCCTTGCCCACCGCGCAGGGGATCCAGCGCGCGGCTGACCAGGGCGTTGATTGTCGCGCTGCCCGACAGCCCTTCACGCACCGCACAGAGGACGCGAAACTCGCGGGCGCGTTGCAGCGCCGTGGCGACATAGGGCGCAGCGAGCAGCGACCGGTAGGCGGGCAGCGCTTGCGCGAGCAATCCGTCATGCAGGCCGTGGTCGCCGGTATTGCGCCAGGACACGCCGCGAAAGCCGTCTGCCGCCAGGCCGTCGATGGCGCGCGCCGCGTCGCCGTCGCGCACCAGTCGCGCCAGTTGCGGCACGTCCACGTCTTCGCCCTGGCGATGGCTGTGGCTGAGATGGGTTCGGCAACTCGCCAGTGCGGAACCCGCGCTGTCGCTGGCGTCGCACAGCGCGGCCAGCACATCGCCGGTTTCGACGGAAGGCAACTGGTCGCGATCGCCGACCAGCACCAGCAGGGCATCGGGCGCGACCGCTTCGACCAGCTTGCACATCATCGGCAAGTCCACCATCGACGCTTCGTCCACCACCACCAGCTCGGCGGGCATGGGGTGGTCGCGGTCGTGACGGAATCCGCCGCCACGTTGCCAGCCCAGCATGCGGTGCAAGGTGCTGGCCTGCGTAGGAAGGCCCAGCGCAACATCCGCATCGAGCTCGCCCGCGTCCACCTGCGCGGCAAGCGATTCGCGCACCGATTCCGAAAGCCGGGATGCTGCCTTGCCGGTCGGCGCAGCCAGCAGGATGCGCGGCGGCGTTGCTGTCGAATTCGACATCGACTGGTTGAACTCGACCAGCAGGCGCGCCACTCGCGTGGTCTTGCCGGTGCCCGGCCCGCCGGTCAGCAACTGCAATCGCGAAGGCGCCTTCGCCCGTTGCAGCAAGGCGCGGGCGAGTCGGGACTCATAGTCGTGGTAACGACGCAGCGAGATCGCGTCACCCTCCAGCGCCAGCACGAAGCCGGCCCGGTCGGCATCTGCGGTTTGCCTTGCCGTACCGGCATCCCATACCCAGGGCGACACGGCAAGTATCGCCAGCCATTCGTCCAGCGGGGGCAACTCGGGCGCATCGCGCGTGGCGTCGATTTCGGCAAACAGGTCCGCCGCGCGCGCCAGGGGCAGGCGGCTATGGCCGTTGCCCAGCGCGCGACTGGCCAGTGCGACGGCGGCCAGCACCCAGTCGCTGCTGTCCTCGCGCGCGTGGCGCAGGCTCAGTGCGAGCGCGTGGTCCACGTTGCGCAGCCAGCCGTCCCGCCACAAGGAGGCGAGCACGCTCATGCCGGCACCGACCCGTGTTGCAGCAACGCGTCTATCGCCAGGATCGCCTCGCTGGGCAAGCGCAATGCATGCACGCCGGGGTGCGCGGCGTCATCGCGATCCAGGCCACGGCAGAACACGTAGCGCACGCCGCCGAGGTGATGGTGGATGTCGTAGTCGGCGCCCAGCCGGAAGCGCAACCAGCGATGCAGAGCCAGGGTGTAGAGCAGGTACTGCAGGTCGTATTCACCCTCGCGGATCGCCAGCGCCACGGCATCGCGCCCGTAATCGGGCAACTGGTTGGATTTGTAGTCGAGCACGTAGTAACGACCGTCGGCTTCGTAGACCAGGTCGATCCGTCCGGTAAGCAAGCCTTCGAGCCGTTGCCGAAGGCCGAAGCCATTGCGGTCGGGCAACAGCCCGTGTCCGTGCAACAGCGACAGCCAGGCCTCGACCGCGAACGGCGCCAGCGCCAGGTGGAATTCCATTTCAATGCAGCGACGGGAGTCCGGCAATGCGGCCAGGCGCGTGCCTTCCGGCATTGGCGCGTTCAGCGTTTCGCTGACCAGCGCGGTCAGCAGGGGCAAGCCTTCTTCCTGGTCCGGTTCACTGGCGTAGCCCCAGTTGCGCAAGGCCGTGGCAATCACCTCGAGCTGCCCGGTCGGCGGCAGGACATCGCGCCAGTCGAGCCAGGCGGCAAAATCGACCTGCTCCAGGGCTTCATGCAGCGCATTGCCGAAACGGCTGCCCGAAAAGCGCGAACGTTGCAGCGGCGTGGCCTCGATTTCGTCGCCCGCGCCACGCATCTCCCTGCCGCTGTCTTCGCGCGACAGTTGCGAGAAGCTGTACACCCACCAGTCGCGGTCGAGCGTTCGCCGCGCGATCCTTGCGGGCGTGGCGCCCTCGGACTCGGTGAAGTCCAGGCGTTGCAGCTTGGCCAGTCGCGCGACATCCACCGGATCTTCGATCGCGATGGCGCCCGGTGCGCGGGCCTGCAATTGCTGCAGGCGAGCATGCGCGGCTTCGTCGTCGAACTTGGCCACGTCGGGCGCATCCGCACTGCGCTGCAACAGCCAGCCCAGCGCGGTCTTGTGCGCGTCCTTGACCGCGCCCCAGCCGACCCAGGTCGCCAGGCGTGCGCGGGTCAGGCCGACGTATAGCAGGCGAATCCGCTCAGCCCGTTCCTCACGCGTGTCTTCCTTGCGCGCCGGATCGTCCTTAGTCGCGAACAGTTGTCCGACCCGCGACAAGCCGTCATGGAAACGCGCCATGGGCGGCACGCTGGTGCGCACGACGCTGCTGGTGGTTGCCGCGTAAGGCAGGAACACCAGGTCGAGCGTCAGGCCCTTGCTGACATGCAGGGTCATGATGCGCACGCGCCTGGCATCGGACTCCAGGCGCAGCAATTCGGCATCGTTGCGCGGATCGGCGTCCTCGATCCGCCGCTCGAGCCCGGACAGCAGGCCGCCCAGGCCGAGCGCCCGGCTGTCGGCCGACTGCAATTCCTCGGCCAGTTGCAGGTAGTTGCTGAGGCGTCGTTCGCCATCGGGCCAGGCGAGCAGCCGTGGCGCCTGTTCGGCACAGATTTCGCCGAGCAGCGCCATCGGTCCGTGCCGGCGTGCACGAGCCTGCCAGGCCTGGAA
>JAABTC010000333.1 GCA_011390055.1 Burkholderiales bacterium
AACTGCTGGCGGATATCGCGCTGGGCAATCGCATGCCGGCGCAGGTCGCGCAGGTGCTGGTGCAGGGCTCCGCCGAGCTGCCGCTACGCCATGGCACGGCGACCAGCGGCGAGCAGATCCTCATCACCGGCACCGAGCGTGGCGTGCTCAGCTTCGCGCGCTGCTGCTATCCCATTCCCGGCGACGAGATCATGGGTTACATCAGTGCCGGCAAGGGCGTGGTGGTGCACCGGATCGACTGCCCGAACGCCGCCGAATACCGCAAGCATCCGGAACGTTGCGTGCCGATGGCGTGGGACCGCTACGTGCAGGGCGACTACCGCGCCGCACTGAAGCTGGACGTGGACAACAAACCGGGCGTGCTGGCGCAAGTCGCCGCGGCGGTGGCCGAGAGCGACTCCAACATCGACTCCGTCGAATATCGCGAACGCGACCTGCAAATTTCGGTCATGGAGTTCGGCATCGAGGTGCGCAATCGAAAGCACCTGGCCGACGTGATCCGGCGAGTGCGCCGGCTGGGCGTGGTGCACGGCGTGGAGCGCCTGTAGGCCGCGCCCCGGCGTAAACTCACCCCACCTTCCCGAGAGTGTTCGCCATGCCTCGCCAACCCATTGCCACCGACAGTGCGCCCGCCGCCATCGGGCCGTATTCTCAAGCCGTGCGCAGCGGCAACCAGGTGTTCCTGTCGGGGCAGATTCCGCTCGACCCCGCCACCGGGCAACTGGTCGAGGGCGACATCGCGACCCAGTCGCGCCGCGTGTTCGACAACCTGGCCGCCGTTTGTGCGGCCGCCGGCGGCTCGCTGGACCAGGTGGTTCGGGTCGGCATCTACCTGATGGACCTGGGCGACTTCGCTGCGGTGAATGCCGTGATGGCCGACTATTTCACGGCGCCCTATCCTGCACGATCCACCATCCAGGTCTCCGGCCTGCCGCGTGGTGCGCGGGTCGAGGTGGACGCCATCCTCGCGTTCGACTGAGTGGGTCGCCGGGCCAATCCTGGCACGCCGGCCCCGGCCCTGGCGGCCAGCGGCGAAGCATCGGTCCGGGACTTGCCGGGCGTCGGGCCCGCGCTCGCCGAAAAACTCGCGGCGCGCGGCCTGATCAAGGTGCAGGACCTGTGGCTGCACCTGCCAACACGCTATGAAGACCGCACGACCCTGACGCCGATCCGCGAACTGGTGCCCGGGCAGCCGGCGCAGGTGGAAGGCCGGGTCGAAGCGGTGGAGCGCGGTTTTCGTTATCGCCCCTTGCTGCGGGTAACCATCGCCGACGACTCGCGGGCCACGCTTGCCTTGCGCTTCTTCCATTTCAACTCGGCCCAGGCCGCGCAATTCATCCCGGGTCGGAGGCTGCGCTGTTACGGCGAGGCGCGGCCGAGCGGCCATGGCCTGGAGATCGTGCACCCGAGCTATCGCTTCCTGGCCGAGTCGGACGAAGGTGCGATGCGCGACTCGCTCGACCCCGTCTATCCGGTGATCGAGGGCGTCGGACCGCAGACGATGTCCCGGCTGATCGCCGAAGCGCTGAAGCGGCTGCCGCCAGCGGAAGAACTCGAACTGTTGCCCGGCGCGGTGATCCACGCGCTGGACATGCCCACGCTGAAGGAAGCCTTGCTGGTTGCGCATCGGCCGCCACCCGACACTGACGTGCTGCTGTTTTCCAGCGGCCGGCATCCGGCGCTGCAACGGCTCGCGTTCGAGGAAATGCTCGCGCACCACCTCAGCCTGCGTCGCCAGCGCATCGCCTTGCGTGCGCATGGCGCAAGCGCCATCAAGGGTCGCGGGGCGCTGGCTGACTCACTGCGCAAGGGCCTGCCGTATTCGCTCACCGGCGCGCAGCGGCGGGTCTACGACGAAGTGGCCGCGGACATGCGCAAGCCCGAGCCGATGCTGCGCCTAGTGCAAGGGGATGTCGGAAGCGGCAAGACCGTGGTCGCCGCGTTGGCTGCATTGCGCGCCGTGGAAGCGGGCAAGCAGGTGGCGCTGATGGCGCCGACCGAACTGTTGGCAGAGCAGCACCTGGTCAATTTCCGCAACTGGCTCGAACCCCTCGGCATCCAGGTCGCGTGGCTGGCCGGCAAGGTGACCGGCAAGGCGCGCGCCGCTGCCCTGGCGCGCATTGCTTCGGGCGAAGGCCAGGTGGTGGTCGGCACGCATGCCCTGATGCAGGAGGGCGTGGTCTTCAAGGACCTCGCCCTGGCGATCGTGGACGAGCAACATCGCTTCGGCGTGCACCAGCGCCTGTCCCTGCGCGACAAGGGGCTCGATGGCAGCCGTGTCCCGCATCAGCTGGTGATGACCGCCACGCCGATCCCGCGGACACTGGCAATGTCGGCGTATGCGGACCTGGATGTTTCGGTAATCGATGAAATGCCGCCGGGCCGGACGCCGGTGACTACCGTGGCGTTGCCGGGCACTCGCCGGGACGAAGTGGTTGAACGCATCCGCGTGGCTTGCGCGGAAGGCCGCCAGGTGTATTGGGTGTGCACGCTGATCGATGAAGCGGACGCCGAGGAAAAACCGGGGCCGGGCGTCATTCGAATCGACGCACAGGCCGCGCAGAGCACCTTCGAGGCCCTGACCCTGGCGCTGCCCGGGCTGCGGGTCGGCCTGCTGCACGGGCGGATGAAGCCGGCTGAAAAACAATCGGTAATGGCCAGCTTCAAGGCCGGCGAGCTGCAACTGCTGGTGGCTACCACGGTGATCGAGGTCGGCGTGGATGTGCCCAATGCCAGCCTGATGGTCATTGAAAATGCCGAGCGGCTGGGTCTCGCCCAGTTGCATCAGCTGCGCGGTCGGGTGGGTCGCGGCGCGCAGGCGTCGAGTTGCGTGCTGATGTACAAGCCGCCGCTTTCGCAGATGGCACGGCAACGCCTCGAGGTCATGCGGCAGACGACGGACGGCTTCGTGATCGCCGAAAAGGACCTGGAATTGCGCGGTCCGGGCGAGCTGCTGGGCA
>JAABTC010000334.1 GCA_011390055.1 Burkholderiales bacterium
AGGAAGCGCAGCGCCTGGGTTATGCCGAAAGCGATCCGACGTTCGACATCGAGGGCGTCGATGCGGCCCACAAGGTGACCATCGTCAGCGCGATCGCCTTCGGCGTGCCGGTGCAGTTCGACAAGGCCCATGTCGAAGGCATCACCCAGCTGCAGGCGGTCGACATCCGCTATGCCGAGCAGCTCGGCTACCGCATCAAGCTGCTGGGCATCACACGGCGCAGGGAGCAGGGGATCGAGTTGCGCGTGCACCCCACGCTGGTGCCGAGCAAACGTCTGATCGCCAATGTCGAGGGCGCGATGAACGCGGTCGTGGTGCAGGGCGATGCCGTCGGCACCACGCTCTACTACGGCAAGGGCGCCGGTGCCGAGCCGACCGCCAGCGCGGTGGTCGCCGACCTGGTCGACATCACCCGCCTTGCCACCGCCGACCCGGACCACCGCGTGCCGCACCTGGCCTTCCAGCACGATGCGATGGCCGACACGCCGATACTGCCGATCGAGCAGGTGGTCACCGCGTTCTACCTGCGCTTGGTGGTGGCCGACGAAGCGGGTGTGCTGTCGAGGATCACGACCATCCTGGCCGAGCACGGCATCTCGATCGATGCGGTGCTGCAACGTGAATCGGCCGAGGGCGAGCGCCAGACCGACCTGATCATCCTGACCCACGACACGGTCGAAGGCCGCATGCGGCAGGCGCTCGCGCAGATGCAGGCCCTGCCGACCGTGCTGGCGCCGATCGTGTCGATCCGCAAGGAAGAGCTCGCTTGAAGTACCTGAGCACGCGCGGCGACCCGACCGAACGCAGCTTCTGCGACATCCTGCTGGAAGGCCTGGCCCCCGACGGCGGGCTGTACCTGCCGGCGCATTACCCGCAGGTCGATGCGGCCATGCTGGCGCGCTGGCGCGATCTGCCGTATGCCGACCTGGCGTTCGAGATCCTCAGCCTCTACATCGACGACATTCCCGCGGCGGATCTGCGCGCCTTGTGCCGCCGGACCTACACCGCCGCGGCGTTCGGCAGCGACGCCATCGTGCCGCGGGTGCCCCTCGAACCCGGCCTGTCGCTGTTGGCGCTGTCGAACGGCCCGACGCTGGCCTTCAAGGACATCGCGATGCAGTTGCTCGGCGGGCTGTTCGAGTACGAACTCGCCCGCACCGGGCGCACTTTGAACATCCTCGGCGCCACCTCGGGCGACACAGGCAGTGCCGCAGAGCATGCGATGCGGGGCAAGCAGGGCATCAACGTCTTCATGCTCAGCCCCAAGGGGCGGATGAGCCCCTTCCAGCAGGCCCAGATGTTCAGCCTGCAGGATGCCAACATCCACAACCTCGTCATCGACGGCGTGTTCGACGACTGCCAGGACATCGTCAAAGCCGTCAGCAACGACCTCGACTTCAAGCGCACCTGGCACATCGGCACCGTCAACTCGATCAACTGGGCCCGTCTGCTGGCCCAGGTGGTGTATTACTTCGCGGGCTATTTCAGTTCAGGCGCCGCGCGCGTCAGCTTCGCCGTGCCATCGGGCAATTTTGGCAACATCTGCGCCGGCCACATCGCGCGCATGATGGGCCTGCCGATCGACCGGCTGGTGTGCGCCACCAACGAGAACGACGTCCTCGACGAGTTCTTCCGCACCGGCCGCTACCGGCCGCGTTCAAGCAGCGAGACGCACGAGACCTCGAGCCCGTCGATGGACATCAGCAAGGCCAGCAACTTCGAGCGCTTCGTGTTCGACCTGCTGGGCCGCGACGCCGCCCGGCTGCGGCGTCTGTTCGAACACGACCTGCGTGAGCACGGCGCCTTCGAACTGCCACGCGAGGATGTCGAGCGCATCGCCGATTTCGGCTTCGTGTCGGGGGTCAGCAGCCACGCTGACCGGCTGGCGACGATCCGCGACACCTGGGGCCGCACGCAGACCATGGTCGACACGCACACCGCCGACGGCCTGAAGGTCGGCCGTGCGTTGCGGCGCGCGGACGAAACAATGATCGTTCTCGAGACGGCCCAGCCGGCCAAATTCGCCCAGACCCTGCGCGAAGCCCTCGGACGCGAGCCCGATCGCCCGCCGGGCTTCGAGGGCATCGAGGCACTGCCCAAGCGCTGCACCGAGCTGGCTGCCGATGTCCACGCGGTCAAGCAGTACCTGCAGCAACATGCCTGAACCGCGTGCGCCGATGCTGAGCCTGGACGAGGCCTTGGCGCGCCTCGTGGCGGGCGCTCAGGGCGCGCGCATCCAGGACACCGAACCTCTCTCGACCTTCGACGCGCTGGGCCGCGTGCTGGCCCGTGACGTGGTGTCGTCGATCGACGTGCCGCCAGCCGACAACAGCTCGATGGACGGTTACGCCGTGCGTTGTGCGGACCTCGCGACAGCCGGCTGCGTGCTGCCGCAGACCCAGCGCATTGCCGCGGGTGGCGTCGGCACCACGCTGCTCGCCGGGACGGTGGCACGCATCTTCACCGGCGCGCAGGTGCCGGCCGGTGCCGATGCGGTCGTGATGCAGGAGCACTGCGCAGCGGTCGATGGCGGCATCCGCATCGACGCCTTGCCGCAGCCGGGCCAGTGGATCCGTCGGCGCGGCGAGGACGTGCGGGCGGGCGCGACGGTGCTGGCGGGCGCTCTGCGGCTCACGCCCCAGGCCCTGGGCCTTGCGGCCGGCGTCGGCGCCGCCACGTTGGAGGTGCTGCGCCGCCCGCGCGTGGCGCTGTTCTCGACCGGCGACGAGTTGGTGATGCCCGGCAGCGTGGCGCCCGAAGCGTTGCCACCGGGCGCCATCTACAACTCGAACCGCTACACGCTGCGCGGCCTGTTGCTCGCCGCAGGCTGCGAGGTGAGCGACTTCGGCATCGTGCCCGACCGGCTCGATGCGACGCGCGAAGCGCTGCAGGGTGCCGCCCGTGGCCATGACCTGGTCCTGACCTCCGGCGGCGTCTCGGTGGGGGAGGAAGACCAC
>JAABTC010000335.1 GCA_011390055.1 Burkholderiales bacterium
TCGGCGCTCGGCGAGCGGAAGCCGATCGATGCGGTCATGCAGTCGGCGCCTTCGGCCACACCGTCGTGGGCCCAGCCCGGCGGCAGGTAGAGCATGTCGCCCGGGCCGAGCAGCCACTCCTGCGCCGGCTCGAAGCTGGCCAACATGCGCAGCGGCACGTCGTCGCGCAACGGCAGCCGCTGCGCCCGCGCATCGGCGCCGACGCGCCAGCGGCGCTGCCCGGCCACCTGCAGCAGGAACACGTCGTACGAATCGACATGCGGCCCGACCCCGCCGCCGGCGCTCGCACACGACACCATCAGGTCGTCCAGGCGCACGCCAGGCAGGAAGGCGAAGCGGCGCAGTACCTGGTGCGCAGCGTCCAGATGCAGGTCGACCCCTTGCACCAGCAAGGTCCAGCCGGGTCGCGCCAGCGGTGGCAGCGCGCGCCGTGCGAAGGGCCCGTGCCGCAGCGTCCAGCGCCCGCCGGCCGACCGCTCGACCAGCCGCGACTCCACACCGTCCTGGGCCGCGAGCGCGAACAAGTCGCTGCGCGACCAGCCGAGCGCCTGCGGATCGAGGGCAGCGCGGATGCACAGGGGCTGCTTCTGCCAGTGACGACGCATGAAGCCGGCGGGCGACATGCCGCCGAGCAAGGGGGTGGGGTCGCGCAGGGCCATGCTCGATTGTCTCGCTGTGCCATCATCGCTCGATGCAGATCGAAAAACCATGCGTCGTGTCGCTGACCTGGCAGCTCTCGGACGCCCAGGGCCAGGCCATCGATGAACTGGCCGAGCCGGTCGAATTCTTCTTCGGCGGCGCCGACCTGTTGCCCAAGGTTGAAGAAGCCCTGGCCGGCCAGGCCGAGGGGTACGCGTGCCACCTGCACCTTGAACCGGAGCATGCCTTCGGCGAGTACGACAGTGCGCTCGTGTGCTTCGAACAGCGCGCCGTGCTGCCGGCGGACGTGGAAGTCGGCATGCAGTTCGAAGGCCTGCCCGAAGGCAGTGCCACGCCCGACATGCCGCAAGATGCGCTCTACACCGTCACCGAGATGTACCCGGACCACGTGGTGCTCGACGGCAACCATCCGCTGGCCGGCCTGGCGTTGCGGCTGCATGTCACGGTGCGCGACGTGCGCGAGGCCACCGCGGCCGAGATCGAGGCCGGCAGCGTCGGTGGCAGCGTGCTCGATCTGATCGACGTCCTGCCGGCCGCGCGCGGCGTTCATTAGAGCCCCCAGGCTCGCTGACGCTCCACGCGAAGCCAGAGGCTTCGCTAGCTTGGCCGTCCGAGTCCGCGCAGGCGAACTCGGAGCCGCGGCCCGCGCCCCCCCAAGGGGGCCGTCCGCCTACGGCCCGGCGAAGCCGGATCCGTGGCGGGAAGCTTGGAAATTCACGCCGTGTTGTGGGCTCAGGCTAGTCCGGTGGAACCGAAACCGCCTTCGGCGCGCTCCGATCGTTCGAACGATTCGACGCGCCGGAATGCTGCCTGCACCACGGGCACGATCACCATCTGCGCGATGCGCTCCATCGGCTCGATCGTGAAGGCCGTCGGCCCGCGGTTCCAGCAGCTCACCATCAGCGGGCCCTGGTAGTCGCTGTCGATCAGGCCCACCAGGTTGCCGAGCACGATGCCGTGCTTGTGGCCCAGGCCCGAGCGTGGCAGCAGCATCGCGCACAGTCCGGGGTCACCGATGTGGATCGAAAGCCCCGTGGGAATCAACTGCGCCTGGCCCGGCGCGAGCACCAGCGGCGCGTCGAGGCAGGCGCGCAGGTCGAGGCCGGCGCTGCCGGGCGTGGCGTAGGCGGGCAGGAAATCGCCCATGCGTGCGTCGAGCACGCGAACGTCGATCACCCGACCCTTCGACACGGGGCCTTCGACAAGCTCAGTCCCCTGCTCAGGGCGAACGGTGTTGGGCGTCACGTGGCAATGCGTTGCGAGATTTCGGCGACGAGCTGCCGCGCCAGCGTCAGCTTGTCGGCCTGCGGCAGCGCGCGCGTGCCGTGCGCATCCACGATCAGCAGCGCGTTGTGGTTCTGGCCGAAGGTGGCGGGGCCGAGGTTGCCGACGATCAGCGGCACCTTCTTCTTCACCAGCTTGGCGCGCGCGTGCTGCTCGACGTCCTGGCTCTCGGCGGCGAAGCCGACGCAGTACGGGCGCTTGCCACCGAGTGCGGCCACCGCGGCGAGGATGTCCGGGTTCTCGGTCAGCGCAAAGCTCGGCGCGCCCTCGCCCGCCACCTTCTTGATCTTGTGCTCGGCCGCATCCGCCGGCCGCCAGTCGGCCACCGCGGCGGTGGCGACGAACACGTCGTGCGCCGGCGCCAGGGGCAGCACCGCGTCGTGCATCTGGCGCGCGCTGGTGACGTCGATGCGCGTCACGCCCGCCGGCGTGGCCAGCGCCACCGGGCCGGCCACCAGCGTCACGCGGGCACCGGCCTCGGCCGCGGCGCGGGCGATGGCGAAGCCCATCTTGCCGCTCGACAGGTTGGTGATGCCGCGCACCGGGTCGATCGCTTCGTAGGTCGGCCCGGCGGTGACGAGCACCGTGCGCCCGTCCAGCAGCTTGGGCTGGAAGAAGGCGATGACCGCGTCGCGCAGTTCCACCGCCTCGAGCATGCGGCCGTCGCCGACTTCGCCGCAGGCCTGGTCGCCGGCCGCTGGGCCGAGCACCGTGGCCCCGTCGGCCACGATCTGCGCCACGTTGCGCTGCGTGGCCGGGTGCGCCCACATCTCGCGGTTCATCGCAGGGGCCACCAGCAGCGGGCATGCTTCGATCGGCCGCGCCACACACAGCAGGCTCAGCAAGTCGTCCGCCCTGCCATGCGCCAGCTTGGCGATGAAGTCCGCAGAGGCCGGCGCCACGATCACTGCGTCGGCCTCGCGCGTGAGGTTGATGTGCGCCATCGCGTTGTCGGGCCGCGCATCCCACTGGCTGGTGTAGACCGGCCGGTTGGACAAGGCCTGCATC
>JAABTC010000336.1 GCA_011390055.1 Burkholderiales bacterium
TGATGCCGTGCGGCCCCCATTCGCCGGCCAGCGTGCGCGTGAAGTTCACCACCGCACCCTTGCTGGTGCCGTAGGCGATGAACTGCATGTCGAGCGAACCGGCCAGGCCGGCGATCGACGCCACGTTGATGATCCGGCCGTGCCGGTTCGGCAGCATGCTCGCCTTGCCCACCGCCTGGGCGAACAGGAACAGGCTGCGGATGTTGAGGTTCATGACCTTGTCCCAGGCCTCCAGCGGGTAGCTCTCCATCGGCGCGCCCCAGGTGGCACCGGCGTTGTTGACGAGGATGTCGATGCGGCCCATGCGCGCCATCGTCTCGGCGACCACGCGGGCGATGTCCGCGGGCTGCGACGCATCGGCGGCGATCCAGCGAGCGTCGATGCCCTTGTCCTGCAGCAGCGCGCTGGCCTCTTCCAGGTCGGCGGCCTTGCGCGAGGTCAGCAGGATCTTGGCGCCGGCCTCGCCGAGCGCTTCGGCGATCTGCAGCCCCAGGCCGCGCGAGCCGCCGGTGACCAGGGCGGTCTGCCCGGTCAGGTCGAACAGTTGTTGAACGGGGGTGCTCATGGCGCGTCACCGCGGCGCGAGCGCAGGTAGACCATGCCCACGCCGGCCGCTGCCGCCAACGCGCCACCGATCATCAAGGCCAGGCCGACCGGCACGCTGCGCGCTTCCACGAACCAGCCCAGGCTGAAGGCCAGCAGACCGCCGTAGATCGAGATCCAGATCCAGGTTTCGAGCCGCTTGTTGGGGTTCACTGTTGCTCCGTCGTGCATGCTGCTCACAGGACCTCGAACACGCCGGCGGCACCCATGCCGCCGCCGATGCACATCGTGACGCAGATGCGCCGGGCGCCGCGGCGCTTGCCTTCGATCAAGGCGTGACCGGCCAGGCGCTGGCCGCTCATGCCGTACGGGTGGCCGATCGCGATCGCGCCGCCGTTGACGTTCAACCGCTCGTACGGGATGCCGATCTTGTCGGCGCTGTACAGCACCTGCACCGCGAAGGCCTCGTTGAGTTCCCACAGGTCGATGTCGTCGACCGTCAGGCCCAGGCGCGCGAGGACCTTGGGCACCGCGAAGACCGGGCCGATGCCCATCTCGTCGGGGTCGCAGCCGGCCACCGCGAAGCCGAGGAAGCGGCCGAGCGGCTGCAGGCCCTTCTGCTCGGCGTACCGTTCGCTGACGACCGCGCAGGCGCCGGCGCCGTCGCTGAACTGGCTGGCATTGCCGGCGGTGACGACACCGCCGGGCACCGCCGTCCGGATGTCCTTGATGCCTTCGTAGGTGGTGCCCGGGCGCAGGCCCTCGTCGGCCTTGACCGTCACCTGCTTGCTGCGCAAGCCGAGCTGTGCGTCGGCGACGCCTGCGGTCACGGTGATCGGCGCGATCTCGGCGTCGAACAGGCCTTTCTCCTGCGCGGCACAGGCTTTCTGCTGGCTCTCGGCGCCGTAGCGGTCCATGCGCTCTTTCGGCACGCCGTAGCGCTTGGCGACCTGCTCGGCGGTCTGCATCATGTTCCAGTAGATCGTGGGCACCTGCTCAGCGAGCCACGGGTCCTGGAACATGTGCTGGTTCATCTCCTGCTGCACGCAGGAGATGCTCTCGACGCCGCCGGCGATGTAGACCTCGCCCTCGCCCGCCGCGATGCGCTGAGCGGCCAGCGCGATCGTCTGCAGCCCACTCGAACAGAAGCGGTTGACAGTCATCCCCGCCACGCTGACCGGCAAGCCGGCGCGCAGCGCGGCCTGGCGCGCGATGTTCCAACCGGTCGCGCCCTCGGGGTTGGCGCAGCCCATCAGCACGTCCTCGACCGCGCCTGGGTCGACTCCGGCGCGCTGGACCGCGGCCTGGACCACATGGCCGGCCAGCGTCGCGCCATGCGTCATGTTGAAGGCGCCCTTCCAGCTCTTGGCCAGGGGCGTGCGGGCGGTGGAGACGATGAGGGCGCTGGTCATGGGATGTCCTTCCATTCAGTCAGCCGCGGATGGATACGCCTTTGCGGTCAAGCGCATACAAACCCGTTCGGGCTGAGGTATCGAAGCCCCACGCAAGCCCTTCGATACCTCAGGGCGAACGGAGTATGGGGTGGTGAGAAATCTAGGTTCTTGAACGCGCATTCGGATGTTGCGGCACAAGCAAGGTCTTTAGGCTGGCCGCGAACGATGCCTTCTGGATCAGACTGTCGGTTATCTGGCAGACGCACAGCATCTCGAGCATGGCCGGCGGCCAGACATTCGCCATGCAGGTCGAACTGCTGCGCCTGCAGCGCGCAAGTCGCCAGCAGGGCCTCGATGTCCTTGGCGTTGTAGGCATCGAGTTGCGCCTGAACGATGGCAGCGGGCGAGGAATTCGGCATTTGCGCAGCGTTATCAGGTGAAGGTCTTGCCCTCGGCCGCCAGCCTGGCCAACAGCGGGGCCGGCTGCCAGAAGCTCGCATCGTCGCGCGGGTTGGCGGCGAACGTCTTCATCGCCTGCACCACGTTGTACAGCCCCCGCTGATCGGCATAGCACATCGGGCCGCCGCGGTGCAGCGGGAAGCCGTAGCCGGTCAGGTACACCATGTCGATGTCGCTGGCCTTGCCGGCGATGCCTTCTTCGAGGAGCTTGGCACCTTCGTTGACGAGGGCATAGACCAGGCGGTGCACGATCTCGTCGTCCGGGATCTTGCGCGGCTGAAACACGGGTTCACCGCGCTCGCGCGCGGCGGTGCCGAGCTCGGCACGGTGCTTCGCGATCATCTCGTCGACGAGCTTCGACGGGATGGCGTCGCGCTTGCCGGGCAGGTAGTCATACCAGCCGGCGCCGGTCTTCTGGCCGAAGCGGCCCATCTCGCACAGCAGGTCGGCGGTCTTGCTGTAGCGCATGTGCGGCTTCTCGGCATAGCGCCGCTTGCGGATGGCCCAGCCGATGTCGTTGCCGGCCAGGTCGCCCATGCGGAACGGACCCATCG
>JAABTC010000337.1 GCA_011390055.1 Burkholderiales bacterium
CGAATTCCTGCGTCGCAGCCGCGGCGATCTGCCGCGCGACTTCGCCCAGACGGTGGTCGATGCGATGGTCGCGGCGCACGCCAAGGCCGAGACGGTCGCCTCGCGCAAGGCCAGCCAGCTCGCGCTGGAAGTGTTCACCAAGGCCCTGCCCGAGATGCTCGGCGGCTCGGCCGACCTGACCGGCTCGAACCTCACCAACACCAGCAGCGCCACCGCTCTGCGTTTCGACTCGCTCGGCCATCCGAACGGCGGCCGCCACATCAACTACGGCGTGCGCGAGTTCGGCATGGCCGCGGTGATGAACGGCATCGCACTGCACGGCGGCTTCGTCCCCTATGCCGGCACCTTCCTCACCTTCAGCGATTACAGCCGCAACGCGATCCGCATGGCTGCGCTGATGAAGCAGCGCGTGATCCATGTCTTCACGCACGACTCGATCGGCCTGGGCGAAGACGGGCCCACGCACCAGAGCGTCGAGCACGCTGCCAGCCTGCGCCTGATGCCGGGCCTGGACGTCTGGCGCCCGGCCGACACGGCCGAGACCCTGGTAGCCTGGACCGTGGCGCTGGGCAACCGCGCGCGCCCCAGCGCGCTGCTGCTGTCGCGCCAGAACCTGCCCTACCTGCCCAAGGCCGGGCTCGACACCATCAGCCAGGGCGCCTACGTGCTGGCCGAGCCTGCCGAAGTGGGGCTGAAGAAGGCCGCGCAGGCGGTCATCATCGCCACCGGCAGCGAGGTTCAGCTCGCGCTGCATGCACAGCAACTGTTGGCCGAACGCGGGATCGCGGTGCGGGTGGTCTCGATGCCGAGCACGACGGTGTTCGACCGCCAGAGCGTGGCCTACAAGACCCAGGTGCTGCCGGCCCAACTCCCGCGCATCGCGGTCGAGGCGGGCGTCACCGACGGCTGGTGGAAGTACGGCTGCGCAGCGGTCGTCGGCATCGACACCTATGGCGAAAGCGCACCCGCTCCGGCGCTGTTCAAGCACTTCGGTTTCACTGCGCAGAACGTGGCTGACACGGTGCGCAAGGTGCTCGGGCGATGATGCACCGCGGCTCCAATCTGGAGGTACGACCGATGCGTCTTCTGAGGATCCATGCCGCTGCTGTTGCGACGGCGGCGCTGATCTCGAGCGGGGTCGTTGCCCAGACCCTCTCCGGCATCCAGCTCGAGCCTGCCACCGCCCAGGTCGGCGAGCCGGTCAGGATCACCGCCCGCTTCGACAACGCCGAGAACCCGAACTGCCATGTTCGCGTGCACTTCGGCGACGGCCAGACGCAGGATGTGAAGATCAACCAGGCCAAGGACGTGCCGCTGGTCGTTGCGCGCAACTACCCGGCGCCCGGGCAGTACAAGGTGATGGTCGAGCCGAAGACGGCGCTGCCGATGATGAAGTGCGTGGGTGCCAACCAGAGCGCCGTGCTGACGGTGGTGGCCGCCGCCTCGCCGGCCGTGGCTGCAACGGCGGCTGGCGCCAAGGCGAGCGCCGGTGCGCCAGCGTGCCCAGCCGGCTGGAAGCTCAACGCCAAGAGCGTCAACAAGAAGAGCGGCGCGTACACCTGCACGGCCAAGATCGGCGCCCCCTTGCCGGCCCTCAAGCTGGAGTGCCCCGCGCCCCTGGGTTACTTCGAAAACAAGTTCAAGGGCCAACTCGGCTGCCGGGCCTGAAGCCCCTTCTGCCATCCCACCGCATTTCCACCCCTTCGGAGTTCATGACATGACGATCAAAGTAGGCATCAACGGTTTCGGCCGCATCGGGCGCATGGTGTTCCGCGCCGCGGTGCAGAACTTCGCCGACGACATCCAGGTCGTCGCCATCAACGACCTGCTCGAGCCCGACTACCTGGCCTACATGCTGCGCTACGACTCGGTGCACGGCCGCTTCAAGGGGGAGATCGCGGTCGACGGCAGCACGCTGATCGTCAACGGCAAGCGCATTCGCCTGACGGCGCTGAAAGACCCGGCCGAGCTCGCCTGGGGCGCCGTGGGGGCCGACGTGGTGGTCGAAGCCACGGGCCTGTTCCTGACCAAGGACACGTGCCAGAAGCACCTCGACGCGGGCGCGAAGAAGGTGATCCAGTCGGCGCCGAGCAAGGACGACACGCCGATGTTCGTCTATGGCGTCAACGACAAGAGCTACGCCGGCCAGACCATCGTCAGCAATGCCAGCTGCACCACCAACTGCCTGGCCCCGGTGGCCAAGGTGCTGAACGACGCCTTCGGCATCAAGCGCGGCCTGATGACCACCGTGCACGCGACCACCGCGACGCAGAAGACGGTCGACGGGCCGAGCAACAAGGACTGGCGCGGCGGCCGCGGCATCCTTGAGAACATCATCCCGAGCAGCACCGGCGCGGCCAAGGCTGTCGGCGTGGTGATCCCGGAGCTGAACAAGAAGCTGACCGGCATGTCGTTCCGCGTGCCGACGAGCGACGTCAGCGTGATCGACCTCACGGCCGAGCTGGTCAGGGAAGCCAGCTGGGACGACATCTGCAACGCAATGAAAGCGGCCGCCGCCGGCCCGATGAAGGGCGTGCTCGGCTACACCGAAGACAAGGTCGTCTCGACCGACTTCCGTGGCGAGTCGATGACCTCGGTGTTCGATGCCGACGCTGGCATCGCGCTGGACAAGACCTTCGTCAAGGTCGTGGCCTGGTACGACAACGAGTGGGGCTATTCGAACAAGGTGCTCGAGATGGTGCGCGTGATCGGCGCCTGAGCCTCGCTGCACAAATGCACGCGCCGGCGCGATTTGCGCTGTGCGCAAAGCCCCGCGCAACACCCGGACGGCAGTGCTTTGCCTAGACTGCCCGGATGAAGTTTTTTCGTTGCTGTGTGCCGGCGCTGGCGCTCCTGCTGGGCCTGGCGCCCACCCCCGTGCGAGCCCAGGCGAGCGGCCCCGCGGCCGAGGTCGAGCGGGTCATCGTCAAGTTCAAGCGTGACGCGAC
>JAABTC010000338.1 GCA_011390055.1 Burkholderiales bacterium
TGCTGCTCGCACCGGCGCCCGACGAGCGGCTGGGGGTCACCGTCTTCAAGCGCCGGGGCCCGCCGATGGAGGCCCCCCTTTGGCTGCACCTGCCCGTGCGCCGCCACGGTGTGCGCAGCCCGGCTTCCTCGGTGGCGGTGTCGCAACCCTCCCCCCAGGTCGAAACGGAGACCTTCGATGCTGTGGCTGGCGCTGCACCTGAACGCATTGCCGCTTGACGCGCTGCTCGCTGCGCTGCCGGCCGACTTGCGCGAGGGCTCTGCGACCACCGTGCGCTGCGTGGTCGAGCAACGCCGCGTGCTGCATGCGGATGCTCGGGCTGGTGCCGCAGGGGTGCGCGCCGGCATGAGTGCCGCCAGCGCCGCCGCGCTGTTGCCGGGCTTGCAGGTGCTGCAGCGCGATGTCCTTCGCGAGGCTGGCCTGGTCGAACGCCTGGCCTTGATTGCCAGCCCTTTCAGCCCCAGCCTCGTGCTCGAACCCGACGGCGTGTTGCTCGAGGTGGCTTCGTGCCTGCGCCTGTTCGGTGGCTTGGTCGCGCTGGTGCGAGCGTTGCGCCAGCGCCTGGCCGAGAGCGGCGTGCACGACCTGCAAATGGCGCTGGCGCCGACCGCGCGTGCGGCGGCGCTGCTGGCGCGGCTGGCGCCCATCGGCCGCCCCCTGCCCCGCGCCCGACCGCCCGCCCACCCGAAGGCCGCTGCACCTTCGTCCTCCTGGGCCCGGCAGATCGAGCAGCGCCTGGATGCCCTGCCACTGGAGGCGGTGCTGGCCACCTGGCAGTGGTCGCCCCGCACGGCTCAATTCCTGCAAGGCGTCGGCTGCCGCAGCCTGGCCGACCTGCGGGCTTTGCCGCGTGCCGGCCTGCAACGTCGGGAAGGCGGCGCGCTGCTGCAGCGCCTGGCGGAAACCTACGGCGACGTGCCCGACCCCCGGCCGTGGTTCACGCCGCCCCGGCGCTTCGCCATGGGTTTGGAATTGCTCGAGCGCGCCGATGATGCCGGGCGCCTGGTGGTGGCCGCCCAGCACCTGGTGCAGCCGCTGGTGGGCTGGCTGGCGCAGCAATGGCTGGCAGCCTCCCGCCTCGCGCTGCACCTGCGGCACGAAACCTCGCGCCGCCGCGTGCTGCCCGACACCGTGTTGCGCCTCGGGCTGGCCGAGGCGTCACGCGACCCCCGCCAAATCAACCTGCTGCTGTCCGAACGCCTGCATCGGCTCGAACTGCCTGCTCCAGTGTATGCGCTCACATTGACGGCAGACGAGTGTGTGAGCCACGCTGGGAAAGCATCGGTGCTGTGGACCGATGACGGTGCCGCCGCTGGCTCGGGCCTGCTGGCGCTGATCGACCGGCTCGGCGCGCGCTTGGGCCCCGAACGGGTGCAACGCCTGGCGCTCCAGGCCGACCACCGGCCTGAGCAAGCCACCCGGGTGCGGCCGGCGTGCGAAGCCGACACCTCGCGGCCGGTTCAGGATCCCGGCACCGTCCCCGGTCGCGCGCAACCGCGGCCGACCTGGCTGCTGCCCCAACCGCTGCGGCTGCAGGAAAAGGCCGGTCGGCCCTTGCATGGCGGCGTGCTGCGCTTGCGCAGCCGTGCCGAACGCATCGAGGCCGGCTGGTTCGACGGTGAACCCGTGAGCCGCGATTACCACCTGGCCGAAGGCGTCGACCATCGCTGGCGCTGGATCTTCCGCGAACGCCGCAGCGACGGCGCGCAGTGGTACCTGCACGGCCTGTTCGGATGACATGCCCCAGCCGGCTCCCCCCAAGGTGCCGCGGCCCCGCCCGCCGCTGGCCCCGCCCCCGACCCCGCTGCTCGACCGCGTGCCGGCGTACGCCGAGCTGCATTGCCGCTCCAACTTCAGCTTCCTCACCGGGGCCTCGCACCCCGAAGAGCTGGTGGCCCGCGCGGCCCAGCTCGGCTACACGGGGATCGCGATCACCGACGAATGCTCGGTGGCCGGCGTGGTGCGCGCGCACGAAGAGGCCAAGCGCCAGAAAGAGGCCGGCAGCCCGATCCAGCTGATCATCGGCAGCAGCTTCGAGGTGCAGGGCGACGGCGACACCCCCGCCTGCCGCCTGGTCCTGCTGGCGCGCCACCGCGAAGGATATGGCGACCTGTGCGAGCTGATCAGCCTGGCCCGCCTGCGCTGCCCCAAGGGCCAGTACCGGCTCACGGTGCGCGACCTCGACAGCGCGGCAGGCGCGCTGCGCGGCGCACCCGGCTGCCAGGCCCTCTTGATCCCGCGCCGCGAAGACCCGCCCGAACAACTCCTGGCCCAGGCGCGCTGGCTGCAGGCCACGTTCGGCGAGCGGGCGGCCGTCGCGGTCGAGCTGCTGCTGTATGCCGACGACAGCCTGCTCGTCGAACACCTCGACGCCGTGGTCCGGGACACCGGCCTGCCGCTGGTGGCCGCGGGCGACGTGCTGATGCACCTGCGCTCGCGCAAGCCGGTGCAGGACACGCTGACCGCCGTGCGTCTGAAGAAGCCCCTGGCCGATTGCGGCTACGCACTGGCGCGCAACGCCGAACAGCACCTGCGCTCGCGCCTGCGCCTGGCCCAGCTCTATCGCCCGGCCTGGCTGCAGGCGGCGGTGCACATCGCGCAGTCCTGCGTCTTCAGCCTGGCCGAGTTGCGCTACGAGTACCCGTCCGAGCTGGTGCCCGAGGGGCTGACCGCCATCGAGCACCTGCGCGCGCTCACCGCCCTGGGGGCGCGCGAGCGTTTCCGCCACCTGGAGCACGGCATGCCGGCCACGGTGCAGGCGCAGATCGACAAGGAGATGGTGCTGATCGAGGCCTTGCGCTACGAAGCCTTCTTCCTCACGGTGCACGACATCGTGCAATTCGCGCGCTCCAAAGGCATCCTGTGCCAGGGCCGTGGCTCGGCGGCCAACTCGGCGGTCTGCTACTGCCTGGGCATCACCGAAGTCAACCCGATGCA
>JAABTC010000339.1 GCA_011390055.1 Burkholderiales bacterium
TGGTTGACGATCTCGAAACCGCTGACCAGGCGCATCTGGCGGTACACGGTGGCCAGGAACTCCTGCATCGCCGAGCGCGCGAAGCCGGCCTCGCGCTGCGAGTGCGAGAACAGTTTGACGGTCGAGATGTTGGTGTAGGCGTCGGTGATGCGGCCGGTCATCAGCGAGCGTGCATCGGCCTGGGCCTGCGCCACGCGCCCCAGGCGCGGCACGAAGACCTTCATCGACAGCGCGTACAGCGCCAGCCAGAGGCCGAAGGGCGCCAGCGTCCACAGGTCGAAACCGCCGAGGATCGCGGCCATGGTGACGAAATAGATCACCACGTAGACCATGATGTCGCACAGGATCATCCAGACGTCGCGCACCGCCAAAGCCGACTGCATCACCTTGGTGGCGATGCGGCCGGCAAACTCGTCCTGGTAGAACGCCAGGCTCTGGCCCAGCATCAGACGGTGGAAGTTCCAGCGCAGGCGCATCGGGAAGTTGCCGGCCAGGGCCTGTTGTTTGAAGAGCGACTGCAGGCTCGCGAGCAGGATGCTGACCAGCAGCACTCCCGCCAGGGCGGCCAGCGTGCCTTTCTCGCGTTCCCACAGCGCGTTCGGCGCGACCTCGGCGAGCCAGTCGACGATGCGGCCCATCATCGCGAAGAGCAGCGCTTCGAAGGCGCCGATCGCTGCGGTGAACGTGGTCATCGCCGCGATGTAGCCGCGCGTGCCCTCGGTGCACGACCACAGGAAGGCGCCAAAGCCGCTCGGCGGGGTGGCCGGCGGCGCGTCGGGGTAGGGGTGAACCAGTCGTTCGAACCAGGCAAACAAAGGTGGCGGTCTCGCGGAATGTCGGATGGGCACGCAGCGTAGCGCGAACTGGACAACGAATCGGCGTCAACTCCTACGACCGGCCAGGCCGGCGGCAGGCACAATCCCGCTCACTGAGGCGACAAACCGACCGCACCATTGGGCGGATCCCGGAACCCGTGACCGGCGCCAGAAACCGTCGCAGCGTGCTGTGTCCGGAAGCACCAAGAAGGGCCATCGAAAGATGGCCCTTTGCTTTGGCGCCGCCGCTCAGCGGGTCAGCGCCTCGGGGCAGGCTCGGCTTGCAACAGGTCGGCAGGGTAGGGCTTCAAGTAGTCGCCCAGACGGGGCAGCGGTGCCTCGAGCCAGGCGTCGTGGTCGGCCTCGTCGAGGATCACCACCATGCGCTTTTCTTCGCCGGGCCGGTGCAGGCGCTGGAACAGCGGGTGCGCGTCGGCATTGATGGTCAGCATCGTGAAGCTCAGCCATTCGCGGCCGTCGGGTGCGCGCCACCAGCCCCACAGGCCGGCGATGCCCATCGGTCGACCGTCCTTGCGCGAGACGCGCCAACGCACCGCCTTGCCGCTCTCCCAGTTCGGCTCGTAGATGGCTTCGGCCGGGATGACGCAGCGCCGGCCCTGCCGCCAGGCGTCGCGAAAGCTCGGCTTCTCGGAGACGGTTTCGCTGCGCGCGTTGTAAGTGCGCCGGCCGAAGGCCAGGTCCTTGGCCCAGTGCGGCAGCAGGCCGAACAGGCCCATGCGCACGTCCCGCGCCAGCTCGACGCGGTCGCGTTCGCGCACGATGAAGGGCGCCAGCCCGCCGGGGTACAGGTCGGGTGGCACGGCATCGAGGGGCCGGTCGACGCCGAAGTACTGCACCAGGCGATCCTGTGCCGTGACGGGGTGGTAGTTGGCGCACATCAGAGTTTCATCTCGAGCCGCAGTTGCCAGCTGGCCGACGACCGCGTGGTGGTGCTCACGCTGTCGCGTTGGCCGCCCGATTCGAAGCGGGTCTGCGTGAGTGGGTCGTGCGCCAGCGCGTTGCCGACGGACAGGCGCCACTGCAATGCCGGGTCGACGACCCACAGCGCGTACGCGTCGAGCACGGTCCTGTCGGGCTGCACCACCCAGCGGTCGGCGTCCAGTCGCAGTTCGTAGCCGGGGGTGTGGTTGAGGTTGCCGCCGATCGTCACCGGCAGGCCACGCAGGCGGTGGTCGACGCCCAGGTTCAGCGTGCCGCCCGGCTGCTCGGCCAGGCGGTTGTCGGGGCCGGGGATGCCCTCCACGCTCGAGCGGAACAGGCTCAGGTTGCTGCGGATGTCGACGGCCGGCGCCGTGTCGAACACGTCGTTCAGGCGGAACTTGGCTTCCAGTTCAAGACCGCTGGAACGCGCGTCGCCGATGTTCTGCGGCCGCCCGACGTAGCGCGGCTGGCCGGGCGACCAGCTCACGCTCTCCAGCGCCACGACGTTGCGGATCAGGTCGCGGATGCGGCGGTGGAACAGGTTCGCGCTCAGCACGCCACCTTCGGCGCCGTAGCGCTCCACGGCCAGGTCGAGCCCGAGCGCGACTTCGGGCCGCAGGGCCGGGTTGCCTGCACTGTCGGCACTGAGCGCGGTGTTGCTGCCGGGCGGCGGGTCGGTGCGGTTCAACGACGGACGCCCGATCAACTGGTTCAGGTTCGGGCTGCGGTAACTGCGCGTGAGGCTGGCGCGGAACTGGTCGCGCCGCGCGGCGTCGGGTCGCCAGACGGCATGCAGCAGGGGGGTCGCCACCTGGCTGCGGTGGCGCACGCTGCTGCCGCCAGCGCCTTCACCGGTGGTCACGATGCCTTCGACGCGCAGGCCGGCATGGGCTGCCCATTGCGGCGAGAGGCTCCACTCGTCCTGCACGTACACGGCCTGGCGCTCGGCCGAAGCGGACAGGTTTTCGCCGAACTCGGTGAGCTGGGGCACGCCATCCCAGAGCACGCTGCGGCCTTCGCGCCGGCGGTTGGCTTCGACCTCGAGCCCCGACACGAGCGAGTGGCCGCCCTCCAGGCTGCTCGACACCTTCAGGCCGAGGCTCGCGTTGCGGTCGCGGTTGTCGCTGCGCTCTTCTACACGCCGAAGAGCCCGTCCGTTGCGGTCGACCTCCACCCGGTC